>JAZQKM010000107.1:0-3237 GCA_045542155.1 Eubacteriales bacterium | reverse complement strand
CGCGCCTCGTCAACGTTTTTGCACTGTGAGAGCAGCCACGGAATAAGCTCGAAAGGAGAGATGTTTTCTTTCCCCTCTTGCAGAGGAAAGTAGCAGGCGTTGGTGGGGAAATTAAGCCCTGCCATACCCAATCCGCACTCGTTGGCGGCATCGTAATAAAGAGGATAGCCCTCCCTGACGGTTCCCATGCCAATAATGGCATAATGGCTCTCCTGCCCCTTTGCGTAACGAAAAGAAAACTCGAAATTGCGCGGTGTAACAATGACCTCTTCGCCATAGGAACATTCAATATCAAGCGTCCGCCCAAAGTAGGCGTCCTTTGTTTTGTAAGTGATAGCGGTGCACATTTTTGAAAAATCTCCTTTTTCTTTTACTGTGCCCTGCCTTGATATAATTATGAGTAAAACAGCAAATAGGGCTGAGTCATTCAGATGCAGAAGGCATGATTGGGTTCTCGTCGGCGTACAAAGGTACGCCAGAGAGCCAAAGCGCGATTAAAAAGCCACATAAAATGAGGAAATCCGCCGAATTTTTCGGCGGATTTCGACATATTAAAACCAGAAGCTATATTTTTTAGTTGGTCTTTATCTTTGTTTGTAAAAGTGGCTTTTGTTCTGCGCTAAATGAATCAGCCCCTGTTATTATTTTAGCAGAGCCCACAAGAGGAAGAGCTTGCCTGTGTAGCGTTCATATTCCTTCATATCCAAAAGCTCGGTTTGCTCACCGATCTTTTCCATAAGAAGCTTGGCGGAAGGTGCCTTCCAAGCCTTGCGAGGGGTGCAAAAAGCAAAGAACTTATCGTTGACAACACATTGCAGCCAAAGATTGCCGCTGCCGATACCGAACTCCGCACGCTTGAAATCCGAGAACGGGATCTCTTTTCTCACACCAAGCTTTTCGTTTGTGCAAATGACAGATGTATCGGTAATTTCGGCAAAATAGCCTGTGTATCCGCCGCGTCCTGCAAGAACGCCTTCATCTCCGGAAACACACATTTCAAAGACCTTGTTTTGGTCAAGTCCGTTTTCTTCACAGTATTTCTTTAATGTTTGCATAACTTTATTCTCCTTTATTGTTAGATTTATTCCAGACAAGACTGCCCTCAATCTTGTCAAATTTTATGTCTGAAACATTGGTATAATCGAAGAGCGAGAACTGCCAATCGACAGGGTAGGTATCAAGATAGCGGAAAATCTTATGCATAATCTCTTCTCGCTGTGCGTCGGTGCCGCCCCAGAAATGAATCACAAACGCGCTGGTAAAGAATTTTTCGTTGATTGTCTTTCGAACAAGATAAATATTTTTGATGATGTCCTCATCCACTGAATGAATAAACTCCAAAATGCTATCAAGCATACCTTCGGGCATCTGATCGGCGCTGAGCTTGTCGTTCTTGGAAAGCACACCCGTTTGACTGTATTCGTCAATATCCAGCTGTGCGAGCTCTTGCGCGCGGGCGCGATATTCCAAAAGCTCCTTCTCTTTACCCATCATACAGCAGAACTGACCAATCACCGTCAGACCGTCTTCAATGAAATTCTTGTTTTTTTCGATGGCGTGGTAGACAAGATCCATACCCGCCTCGTCGTAACGGTAAAGCATTGCACTACCCTTGATGAAATAGGCGTGCGCCGAGGAATTCTCGTCAAGCTCGACAATGGCGCGGTCGCAAAGTGCTTCTGCATCCTCGTGACGGCCGATTTTTTTGAGGAAGAAAACGATGTCGCCAAATTCCTCGGCAATCACAGGACAGCCTGCCTCTTCCCATTCGGTCACGCGAGCGAGTGGATTGAGGTATTCTTCTTTTCTGTCCTTGACGTAACAATCCTTTTCCATTTGGTTGTCATACAACCTCTTTTCGGCATACACAAGTGCTTTTTGCTGTTCTTCTTGCCAAGCCTCGGAGCCCTTATCCTCAATGGATTGGGCGTGCTCAATGCCAAGCGTTTCAAGGCGCATTTTAAGCGTAGGATGAGAAGCGTTGTTGGCAAGGATCTCAAGATCGACCATTGCATCCCAGTCCTTGTGACGCTCGGCGATCGCCGCTTGGAAGCGCTCGATTTGATGCTTCAGATAGTCGGGGTCGGGAGATTCGGCGGCATAAACGGGAGTTTCATCATACACACCACTTTCCCATTGATATTTATCATTGTAGCTCAATTTCAACAGTGCCGATGCCGCCGCCTTTGCGTCACCGTGAACGAGCATATCGCGGTCTGCTTCGGTTTCGTGCACCACCGACGTGGCAAAGCGGTAGATCAAGTGATTGAAAACATAAATCTCATCCAAAAAGAGGAAAGGAAGTCTGGCAACGTAGCCCATGATCCATGTGTGTCCTTGCTCTTGACTGAACCATGAGTTGTACTTTATCTCGCGCTCAGCCGCGGCGTTTTTGTCGGACACGTGCGAAAATTCGTGCAAACAGATGCTGTACAATTCATCCTCGGAGAGAATGTTGAGAAGCATAACACCTATTTGCAGATAGTATTTATTCCCCTCGCGCAAGATGCCTGCGTTGCAATCTGCCATCAGCAAAACAGTCACCTCACCACCGCAATGCAAAGCATTTGCGGCGCGCTTTACAGTGGCAAAAAGCCGAGGATAGTCCTCTTCTTTGAGAACCGGTGCATCGGGGCCGAGCTGAATCTTTTCACGGGGATAGAGTCTACTGTATGCAGCGTAAAAAATCACGCCTGCATAGAATCCAAAGATCCAAAGCATTGAGAATGCGTCTGTTAAATAATAAATCATACCCGCCAAAACAGAAGCGGCGGCCCCCAGCAACCACAGAGCCGCGGTGTAAAGTGCCGTTGCGCGGCGGATGAGCTGCAGCTTTGAAAGCAGCTTGCTCGATGTCTCTTGCGCCTCTTGACGGTGACGAAGCAGATAGCTTTGCCCCTCTGCCACCTTCATATTGCGGATACGCGCCATATAGGACTTGGATGCAATCAGATTCACCCCCACCAAAAGGGCAGGCAACACAGCCAAGCCTGCAAACACACCAAGCACCTCATAACTCGGAAAAAGCATTTGCCAAGCAATACCCGCAAGTGAAACAAGAAGCGCCGTTCCAAAGGCGGCTATGTAGCGTAGATATTTTTTCATAACAGACCTCCCTTTTTGTCGATCATACATTGGTTTGAAAATGTCCTATTATAATAAACGAGAATTGTGATGCGCACATCACTCAAAAAACAAAAATATTTTTCATTTGATTTGACCGATGAATTTTTCAAA
>JAZQKM010000106.1:0-4995 GCA_045542155.1 Eubacteriales bacterium | reverse complement strand
GGAAATGGGATTACCCATAATAGCATTGAAAATAGTTGCAAAAACAGTAACCGCCAACAAATTCAAAAGCATAACACCGCCAATTAAAAGTGCCAAGTTGATTAAAAAAAGTTTTACTACTGATTTTTTCATATCAATATCTCCTTCGGCTATTTCATTGGTGTAAAAATTTCATTATTGAGGCGTTTCTTCAAGGTGTTTAGATTACATACGGTAATATTACCTATTGCACATTCATCTATCACGTTAAGTACTACACTGTCTTTTGTAAATTTAGCAACGGCATAAGAAGGACCAACTACTAAATAATGATACTCTGTTCCTTTGGGCGGAAATTCTGGAATTGAATACGTATTAAACATATCTTCTACGATTTTTCTCTCTCTTGGAAGTCGCCCTTCCCAAAAGCCCTTTTTCTTATCTCGCACAGATTTGTGCATGCGATACTCACAATCATTAACCAATAAAAATGTTCTAAACCACGGGAATGGTACCCCCACAAAATGAATGTGTAATGTTTTTTGGTTGATTCCAATTTCAATATGGCTACACCTTTTCACACTGAACAAAGATGCAAAAGGTGCGCGATGAAAACGACAAGAGTGCCCATTTTTGCGGCAGAGTTGCCTTATTTTGTAATATGCCCAAAGTCTTTCAAAGAAGAAACCAAACAATGGCAAAACAATAGTCAACAGGAGTATTATGAAAGCCAACACAATCAAAATGGCAATAACAGCAAGAATCATCCTGTATGAACTACTTTCTTTATACAAAGAAAACCATTTTTCCAGACTGTCTACATAGTTATCAAAACCACCGATTATGGAAATAAGACGAGCAAAAATAAAGCCGGAAACTAAAGCAATAACGCTTACTATAACAGCTACTATAATAAGTTTCCCTTTTGTTTTATTGGAAAGCTTTTTTCTTTTCATGTTCTATTCCCTTCCTATTTGTGAGAGCACATTGTAATGTTTAGCATTATATGCCTCCGTAAGTTCTTCATTATAGTTCTTGTTTTATAATGTTATTATACCATCATTTGATTGCTTTGTCAAGGCTTTTTGTAAAAATATTTTCCTATTGTTATCATATCACACCCAACGCCAAAAAGCAAACAACCATCGGTTGAAACGCAAAAACCATTGGTTTAATGGCTTTAACTGTGAACATTTTTGAAAACATCTTGACTTTCTCCTCTAAATCATCTATAATAGACGTAGCAAATACTAATGGAGATTTTTATGAGAATTTTGTTGGCTTACACATCCAAAAACGGCAGTACCGCTTCTTGCGTCCAGCGACTTGCATCCGCTCTTTCGGGGCTTGACGTCACCGCTTGCGACCTTGCCAAAGAGGTTCCCAATGTTGCCGAATTTGATATGGTGATTGTGGGTGCGGGTGTACATCATCATCGCTTCCCCGCTCCTGTGCGGCACTTCCTGCGCGAGCAGAAGGACGTGCTCAAAGAAAAGAAGCTCGGGTTATTCCTTTTGTGCGGAATTGCCGAGGAGCAGGTATATTATATGGAAAAGCTCTTCCCCGCCGAGTTGCGCGAGGTCGCGTTTGAAATCTCTTTTTGGGGCGGCAGCTTACGCTATGACGGACTTTCTTTTTGGGATAAGTTTTTTGTTTGGAATTTGCGCTCTCAAATTGTGGAAGCCGATATGAGTGAGGGTGAGTACATCGCCTCGATGCCGGGACTGCTCCCCGAGAACGTTGATAGGATGGCATCACTTGCAAGGAAAGAGTTATTTAAATAAAAACAAAAGCAGAAAGCGAAGTAAGGCTTTCTGCTTTTTGTATTCTGACGGAGAGTCTGAACGCAAACCTGCGCGCTTATGCAGTGGGGAGTGTAGACACGGTTGCGCAGGTTCTAACAAATTTCCGCAAGCGAAAATTTGTAGGAGCTTGACTCGCATAGTTAGCAAAAAGAGCAGGCACTACTTTGTAGTACCTGCTCTTTTTGGTGACCCATCGGAGAGTCGTACTCCGGACACCATGATTAAAAGTCATGTGCTCTGCCATCTGAGCTAATGGGTCATTTTCGCTCACCCGAATATTATAGCATACTTTATTTGGTTTGTCAACACCTTTTTGTAATATTTTTTCTATGTTTTTCTATTAAATGTTATTTTGTAAGAGGCACTGACAAGCAGTACCTCTTACCCACATGTTTTATCTTTATACCGGTGTTTTGCGGATTCTCTTTTTCATTTTTGAGAGGTCTTTCAGCATTTTGAGGGTGTCGCGGATGATGCGCACCTTGGATTCGCCGTGGTTAATAACGCGCACGGGAATTTCTTTGATGGTCATCTTCATTTTGACTGCCCACAAAATAGCTTCAAAGTCAAAGGCGAAGCCGTTGACCTCGCAACGCGAGAAAATCTTTTCTGCCGCGTCGGCGCGGAATGCCTTACATCCGCACTGCGAATCGGAAAGTTTGAAGCCGCCTGCAATGCAGAGCACCTTAATATAAACCTTGGACATGATTTTACGCAGGAAGGTATATCCCTCGTATCCCGATTTATCAAGATTGCGCGAGCCAATTACCATATCGGCATCGGGATTTGCCTCGAAAGCATCGGCTACCTGCTTGATAACGCCTGTGCCGTAAGCAAGGTCGGCATCGGTAAACATTCTTACGTCTCCCGTAGCCGCCAAAATAGCAGTACGGACAGCACATCCCTTACCTTGGTTCTTCTCATATCCGATAACGCGGACATTTGGCAAATTGAGGGCTTCTACGGTCTTATCGCAACCGTCGGTGCTACCGTCGCTGCAAAAAACGATTTCATAGTCCTCAAAATTGGCAGCCATATATTCGGAAAGCGTCTTGGCACTTGCCGCAATAACGCGATTTTCATTATACATGGGAACACAAACCGAAATCTTCATGGGTTACTCTCCTTTTTGGTAAACAAAAATATCAAAGTCAAGCTCTGTTTGTAGGGTGTCAATATTCGTCAGTTTTATACGGTCCGCCTCGGATGTGCGCCAATAATAAGGTGTCATTGAAAAGAGCGCCTCTATAGTTTCCTTACCCAGAACCGTGACGGTATAAGACAAGCGTCGACGGTCAATTTCTTGCATTTGCGTTGGCAAATCGGCTCTGCCGGGGTTAAGATATGGGTTTTCGTAAAGAGCTTGTTTAAGTCCCATCAAGTGTCGCTCTCCTGCGCCAACGAGGATAAGGTGTCCACCACTTTTCAGCACACGGGAAAATTCACTTTCGCAACAAGGTGCAAAAAGATTTGTAACGGCATCGCAAGCGGCATTCCGCACCGGAAGTGAGAAAATACTGCCCACCGCAAAAGCGGCATTTGTTGCGTTTTGCTTTGCCTGTTTTGCAGCGGCGTCAATCCCTGCACGCGAAAGGTCTACTCCCAAAACGGCACGGTTCTCTGCCATTCGATTGGTGTAATAGCCTTCACCGCATCCGGCATCGAGCACAACCTTGGCGTTCAAGCTTTGCAAGATATCGTTGATTTCGTTGGAAAGCGGCGCATAGTATCCCGCATTTAAGAACAGTTTGCGCGCATTGACCGCCTCCTTCAAGTCCCCTTCCCCGTCTCCGGGACGGGTAAGGTTGAGATAACCGCTGCGTGCAAAATCGTACGAGTGCGTTCGCGTTCCCGTGCATCGGCAAGTTCTGTCCTTACCATCCGTCTGCATAGAAGCAGCACACACAGGACAACGCAGCATCGCAAGAACAGTATCCTTCAATGTCATTCCTCCAATTGTTCTATCGTTTCGCGCTCATTTTGAGCAGCGTCAAGGACATCAAGCTCAAACCAAAAGGTTGAACCGCATCCGACCTTGCTCTCAACACCGTAAGCGGCGTTATGGAGTTCCAAAACGCCCTTAACGATGGAAAGGCCAAGACCGGTACCGATCATAGCGCGACGGTGAACCTTGTCTACTTTATAATAGCGATCCCAGATTTGCGGGAGCTCGTCTTCTGAAATTCCTTGTCCCGTGTCGGTGACGCTGATGTGTACGCGACCGTCGTGTACCTCCTGCTTGACCGTAACGGAAAGGTCGTCTCCGGTGTAGTTGACCGCATTGTTGATCAGGTTATAAAGCACCTGTAAAATCATTCCGCGGTCTGCAAAAACCATAGCACGCTCATTTGAGGCAAAGGTTATGTGATAGCCTTGATGCGCCGTAAAGGCATCGTAGCGTTTCATAATCTCCTCAATAGCGGCTGTCAGGTCAAATTCCTCAAAGATCGCCTTTCGCGAGCCCGATTGAATTTTGGAAAGGTCTAACAGGTCATTGACAAGCTCGGAAAGTCGCGTGGTCTCATCGATAACGACCTGAATATTCTCGGCAGTATTCTCGCCCGGAATATCACGCATAACCTCGCCGTATCCCTTAATCATTGTCAAGGGGGTGCGCAAATCGTGCGAAATGTTGGCAATCAGTTCCTTTTGCAAGCGATCAAGGCGCGAAAGCTCATACGACGCATAGTTCAGTGTGTCGGCAAGCTCACGTGTTTCGCGATATCCCTCACCTGAGAATTCAACGTCATATCTACCGTGTGCCAGCTGCTTTGCAGACTCGTTCATTTTAACAAGCGGTGCAGAGATGTGACGGTACAAATAAAAAACCATAACCGCAGCGCAAATGAGAAGAATGGAGAAGATCCAAAGGAATTGTGTTTGCAAAATTTGCACCGTAGTAGACAACGGTTGGCGTGCTGCGTTCAGCAAAATAAGGTATACACTTCCGCTCCCCCCCTCAACAAGGCGCATATGCATCAATCTGACACTGGGAGAAGTATCCTTTTCAATTTGAAATGCAGGGAGCACGCGGCCGGGAACTTCAACTCCACCAAAGGTAAAATTACCCGTATAACTACCACCGTTTTCGGCAGCTTTTTGATAGTATTTTTCTAATTGCTCAGACGGCAACGCGATACCGTTTGTTTGTCCGGTAGCATCTACGCTGATTACTTGTGTGGAAGCATCTCTATCTATTCGATAAATTGCT
>JAZQKM010000105.1:0-4521 GCA_045542155.1 Eubacteriales bacterium | reverse complement strand
CTAAGCCCGCTTGGCCTCCGACTTTGTTTTTTTGTGGGGAAAACTTTTGAATTTTTTGTCAGACCTTTTTGAAAAAAGGTCCGACACCCCAAAAACTTTTAACCAATTTTTTATGGGTGCTTATGGAGTGTTTGTGCCTGTTTCCATAACTTTTTACTGTATGGGGTGTTTCTCTAACAGTTCCAAAGGTACTCCCGCTGGCGTTTTGGTACCACCACCCAAAACGCCCCACGAAGTTACTTTCCCCTCGGGGTATGAATAAAGGAAAACAACCTGTACAAACAGCGATTATTCGGGGCGGCACGTTGCCGCTGTTCGCACCACAATTTTGCATTTACCTCGCCCAAAACGGTCACGAAGTTAGATTTGTTTTGGAATAGCGAACAGAGGCAATGTGGAGAAAGTGACGCACAGAATGTCATTTGTAGACCAACTATAAAAAGTCAATAGGTTTAAGTAAAAATTATTCAGAAAAAACAGAGCCGTTTTTTTCGAGAGAAAAAATCACTCTAACGAGCTTTTTAGCGACGTGAGAGGTGGCAACATTAAAGTGTTTGCCTTCGGTAGATTTTTTATCGAGATAGTCTCCAAAGGTAGTAGAATATCTGGGAACCAGACGAGCAGCCCACATGAGCGCCCAGCGCAGATAGGGTGACCCTCGCTTCACCATAGAGCCTGAATCGGGAATGAATTTTCCGGATTGGTAAATACTCGGTTCAAGCCCCGCAAAGGCAAGCAGTTTGTTTGGGTTGGAAAAGCGTTCGATGTTCCCAATCTCTGAAACGATCATGGCTCCAATGACCTCTCCAATGCCGGGGATGGTGAGGATCGGTGACGGATGTTCCTTGAAGATTAGATGGATCTCTTGTTCTACTCGTTCGATCTGCCGTGAGAAGAATTCAATTTCCTCAAGGGTCATGTTCAGGGACAAGGCGTCTGCCGAGGAATATTTGCCCACGGAATTCTTAGCAAGCTCTATGATAGATTTTGCTTTGTCAAGCCCAAATCGGCCTCTGGAGGAAGCATCAAGGATCCTTGCAAGAGCTGAGGGACGGCAGGTAGCAATCTCCATTGCAGAGGGATATTTCATCAAAACAGCCATAGAGGATGCTCCAAAAGCATCTGTGAAGATCTTCGAATATTCCGGAAAAAGTTTTGTAATTAAGGCTTTTGCAACATTTTTTGCTCCGGAACGCTTTTTTACAAGTAAAAATCTTCTCCGAGATAGTGACTTCAACTCGGAAATGTGGTATAATGTTGGTGCATCGGGTTCGTAGTTCCCGCGCGCCAACAGCATGGCTAAGAATTTTGCATCAGACTTGTCGGTCTTTGTTTTTCTGAGAGTGGTCGCTGTCAGTTGCTTTTTAACTGATAAAGGATTGAAGGTAGTGACTTCAAATCCATTACGCCTCAGAAACACGGTAAGATTCTCACCGTAGACGCCGGTAGCTTCAAGCCCGATGTGTCTTTTTACACCGTCCGGGATACTCGGATGGTTAAGATAGCGAAGCAGCTGAGAAAAACCCGCTTGATCGTTAGAAAAAGAGAATTCATTCAGTACGTGTTCCTTTTCATCGATGATGCAGCAATTGTGTTTTTCGGAGGCAACGTCGATACCGAAATAGAGGTTCATAGAGATAGACTCCTTTGAAATATGAATTCCATTGTGTTCCCACGAATCTCAAACGAGTATCCTTGCTCGAAATAAAACATCTGCCTTCGCGTGTTATCCAACTAATTAACCTTCACCTTTGAGATCGTGGTCGTAGCCTACAAGAACCGATCGTACCTTGTGCGTCGGAAGGGGCGATACCAATCCACAATGTTATCTCCATTATACCATTTTTTGCCCCTCTTCGGGGGATGACTTTATTATACAAGGGGGCGCGCGAACTCGTTACAAGCGGGCGCAATGATCGCCCCTACGGTGTTTGGTGCGGCGCGTTGCGCGGGGCGTCGAGGACGTCGCCCCCTACATCCGACATGCGGCGCGGCTTTGTGTGATGTCATTCAAGACACACAAAAACCCCGACCGCCGAAGCGGCCGGGGGTGGGCAAGGTATAAGCGAAATTAGAAAAGACCGGAACCGTTGGAATTCGAGCCCCAATCAATCACGGAGCCGGGTCCTTTGTCTTGGTTGGAGAGGGTAAGAATATCCTCGTTGCAGATGATTTCAACATCAAACGTAGGTGCCATGTAATTCTTTTTCATTGCAATATCCTCCCTTTTTTATTACGCCAGCGAAACCGTGCCGTCAGCGGCTACGGTTGCTGTGCAGGTACCAATAATAGAATTGTAAACGTATTCGCCATCAACCGAAGTGGTAAATGCCTGCACTTGGAAGATCACGTTTGCGGCCTCTGTTTTGGGAATACCGGTAACGGTAAGCGCAATCAGGTAATTGCCGCCAAGCTCATTTGCGGTGTAATCATCGGTTCCGTTTTCGGTCATACCAACAATGCTCTTGAGAGCGGTGCAGGTATCCAAAGTCCAGCTTTTCAGCACGGTTCCGTCGGGAGCGGAAGCAACCACACGGAAGCCTGCGTTGCTGTAATTAAGGCTGTCGATGGTGCCAACAAAACGAACCGCGTAGGTGTTATCCTCAAACTGCGTTTTGGTTTCCGAAAGAGCAGCTTCTGCGGTTTCAAGGCTTGCTTGCGCGCCAATCAAATTGACGTCGCTTGCAATGTTCTCCAAACGGAGGTCGTCAATGGTAACTGTGGGAACGGGCTTTTCTGTTGAACTGCCCATTCCTTTCGCATACTGTACGCGGATATCGGGAGTTCCGGCTCTGTAATTGTTATAATTTACATTTACAGTTTTTTCATCCTCGGTATCTTTGTTATATGTAATACTTCCATTGATCTGTATATATTGTTCAAATGTTTCAACTGTATTTGAGTAATCATCCGTTTCCCAAATACTAAAAGTGAGGTGTCTGCCGTCACGAACCAACATAAACTGCAAATCTTCGTTCATAAACTTATCTTTGCAAGTTTTGCTAGTCTTCCAAGCGTTGGCTGCGGAGTCAAAGATACCAACCTGAACGCCACTTGACGAAATGTGAATCAAAGCAGAGTTATTGGCCGCGCCTTGTGGGCGGATAAAGACACGAACATAGTTATCTTTTGTATAGTTCGAGAAATTCAATTTTCCGGTAAAGGTCCATGTTTTATCCGTAAATGTAGAGGGTGCGTCCAACAAGTAAACCGAAGCAGCAGAGCTTGTAGGATTACCCACCAAGGCCAATGCTCCATCTACCTTGTTAGCTGTAACGTCCGGCGTTGTGCCTTCATTTGTCGAAATCCAACCGTTGTTGTTAAAATAATTATTACCTTCGCCCAGCGTTATACCGTCGAAGTTTTGAGTGGTGGCAGACCAAGCTTTTTCGGAAAGATCTTCACCGGTCAGCTGCCAATCAAGATTGTCGATGGTATATACCTCGCCACCGGCTGTACCGCTTTGCAAGCGGATTCCGGGCACCTGCGCGTCACTATGGAATTCATAAGTTGTGGTGCTTGCAATAACGCCGTTGGCATCGGAAATGGTCAGCGTTGCGGAAATGCCGTTTCTCGCAAAGGTCACGGTTACGGTGTTTTCCAGCGCTCTTGCAATTTCCTCGGTGGTTAAGTTATATGTTGCAGCAGTGTCAAGCTGTCCGCCGCATACTGCCTGCAAAATTACTTGCGCTTCCTTGCTTGCATCTTCGGTGTTATTCGGGTACACCATAATACGCATATTATTAGCAGAGAGACCTGTTTTGTTGATACCAAAAGAGATTTGTGAATAGTTGGTACCTTCATTCTCTGTCAACACGCCGGCAATTTTCAAGGTGGCAGTCAGTGTGTAATAATTGCCTACCATTGCATCGGGAGCTTTGAGTTGGTAGTTTGTACCGGTTGCACCGGGAGTCCATACAAACGCATCGTTGGTCAAAGCAACGTCAACATCGGTTGCTGCTGTTTCACGTACACCTGTCCAACCGCTGGTTGTGGTCAGATTGTCTGTATTATCCAAGGTAGCACCCGTAAAGGTTTCACCAACATTGGTTTCTACCGCTCCGGCGCCCACAACGAACATGGAGGCCATCATCACAACGGTGAGAAGCAACGCAACAATTTTTTTCATTGTGTTTTTCATTATAAAATGTCCTTTCTTGTTTAATCAATTTTGTTTTGTCATTGCCGAGCCGTTTTGTGTATGGCTCTTGCCGCACGCCGCATTTGCAGCCGACACCAATGACTGTGCCGTGGAAAAAGGATGCGGATCTTCAAGCCCTCCTTTTTTTGATTTTGCGCCAACAAAAGGGTGCGGCCCCCTCGTTGGTACAGTTTTTGGAGCATATTGTTTGGTTATTTTTAAGCGCAAAGAACACAACTCCAGATTACATTTTATATTATATCACAAAGAACTCCTATTGTAAATAAACTGTACGGCCGTTTTTTGACACTCCAAGGCCTTTGAACAAAAGTAAATACAAAATACGGAATAAAAAACGCGAAATGCAAAGTGCAAAATGC
>JAZQKM010000104.1:0-17720 GCA_045542155.1 Eubacteriales bacterium | reverse complement strand
TTCTTCCCCCCCGCGTAGCTCCTATTCAGGTCGTTATCGTTCCCGTAGCACAGCACAAGGAGGGTGTTCTTGAAAAGGCAGCCGAAATTAAGGCACAGCTTTCCAAGACGCTGCGTGTCAAGCTCGACGACAGCGACAACTCCACCGGTTGGAAGTTTGCGCAATACGAGATGAAGGGCGTTCCGCTCCGTCTCGAAATTGGTCCCCGTGACATTGAAAACAACTCCTGCGTGCTCGTTAGCCGCGTAACGCGTGAAAAGACCTTTGTATCTCTTGACAACCTCGTTGAAGAGGTTGAAAAGGCACTCGCAAAGGTTCACGACGAGCTTTACAATCGCGCACTTGAGAACAGAACCAACCGCACCTATGAGGCTCGCACCTATGAGGAGTTCCTTGACACGGCTGCTAACAAAGAAGGCTACATTAAGGCAATGTGGTGTGGCGAGACCGAGTGTGAAGAAAAACTCAAGGACGTCACCGGCGGCGTAAAATCCCGCTGCATCCCCTTCGTCGAGGATCACCTCGCAGACACCTGCGTTTGCTGTGGCAAGCCTGCAAAGCATATGGTTATTTGGGGTAGACAATACTAATCAAATAAAGATCAATCATATACCGATGCGTGCAACCAAAATGGCTACACGCGTCGGTTTTTATTTACATGCTCCCACACAACCGCCCCAACCAATGGTTGAAAAATTTCAAGAGCAGGATGTTTGACTTCATTTGTTGGGTATGGTATAATAGTATCACGGAAGGCGCCTCCGAAATGAAACAAAAGGAGTAAACAATATGAATCTCGGTAATAAAATCCGTGAGCTACGCAGAGCAAACAATCTCACACAAGAGCAACTGGCAGCTACACTGAATATTTCCGCACAGGCTGTATCGAAATGGGAAATGGGGGCATCTTATCCCGATATGACGATGATTCCAACGCTCGCGGCATTTTTTAAGGTAACTCTTGATGAGCTTTTTGACTTTGACGTGAAGAATGTCGATAAAGAAATTGAAGATATCCGTCTAGAATATGGCAAATATTTTTGGAGCAATTTTGAAAAAGCAGAGCAAATTCTGCTGGATGGTCTGAAAATCTATCCTGCCTCTATCCAGCTCAAAACTGAGCTATTTGAGCTGTATGCATATAATATTGACCGTGGGGATGAAATCATTAGCAAAGCATTTGAACTCGGAAGTCATATCATCAGTATATCACAAGATATTTTCTGCACCTGCCGCACAAAGGCAAATATGATCCATATTTATAAGTGTTTGGAAATTGAGAAAGGTCAAGACCACTACGAGGATATTAAAAAAATCATTGAAACACTACCATATATATATCCCTATATGGTGCAAGACAAAATGCGCCTTTCCGCAAGTCATATTAAGGGCGAGGAAGGAATGACGGAAGCCAAAGCTCTTAAAGACATAGAATGGCAGGAGTTTTTTATAGCTTGTGCCCAAGTGGGACATCGCTATTTCGATATGGGGGACTACGAAAACGCGATGATTCATTTTCAAGAAAGTGTAGACGTTATCGAGCGGTTTATGTATCCCGACAAGCAGGGATTTGATGCATATCCTATAGGCGGTACGCATGCGAATCACGCCATAACGCTATTGGACATCGCAACCTGTATGTTCCGTTTGGGCAAGACCGAAGGCATCGATGCACTGATTGAAAAGTCCAAGCATATTTATTTTGACACATACAACCACATCGAGCTCCGTGATTATAATAAAACTATGCGCAAAATGGTAGATTATTTTACAAAGGAATACAATCAGAAAAAACTCAACGAATATAAGCCCCTTGATTTAAGCGAAATTGAAGAACGTATTGCCCAAAAGAACAGATAAGTCAAAAGGACAGAGATTTGAAATCTCTGTCCTTTATTTTTTTACTTTGTAACAAGTGCAACAATATCCCGGTGAATTTCCTCAACCGAGCGGTAGGCATCAACAATTTGAATGTTGTCGCGCTCGCGCAGTTGTTCAAATACGCGATAGAATTGGTTGCGTACCTGTGTGAGCTTTTCCTCATTTTCGTAAATTTCTTGCGTTGCACGTCCCCGGTTGATGCGCGCCATGCTCTGCTCGGGCGTGAGATCAAGGAAAATGCAAACGTCGGGGCGCATAATCTCGGGGCAATTCAGGTTCATATTGCTTACCCATTCGGGGTCTGTTCCGCTACCTTGATACGCCAAAGACGAATAATAGTAACGGTCACAAATAACGTCGAAGCCATCAGCGAGCATTTTTTGAATACCGTTGACGGGATTGACGTTGTGATTGATACGGTCAAAGACGAACATTGCCGCCATTTCGCATACCGTGCGACGGGAAACGCCCGACAAAGCATCACGCAAAAGTCCGCCGCTAACCGTTTCGGTGGGCTCTGCCGTGCAGTAAACGGCTCTGCCCTGCTCGCTCAAGTACTTTGCCAAGAGATTGATCTGCGTGGTCTTGCCTGCTCCGTCTATTCCTTCAAACACGATAAATCTTCCGCGTTCTTTCATTGTCTTGCTCCTTTATTCTTGCTTTTCCTTGAGTTCTGTAATCTCGGCGCGCAATTCTTCAATGGTGCGCCTCATACGGGCAAATTCCTGCGCCACAGGGTCGGGGATGTGAATATGGTCGAGCTGCTCGTTGGCAACCTTTACGCCGTCGCGGCGGACGACCTTTGCGGGAATACCGACTGCCGTGCAGTTTTCGGGCACCTCGTGCAAAACGACCGCGTTTGCGGCAATCTTGCTATTGTCTCCCACCTTGAGGGGACCGAGCACCTTTGCGCCCGCGCCAACCATAACGTTGTTGCCAAGCGTGGGGTGACGCTTGCCAACGTCCTTACCCGTACCGCCCAAAGTCACTCCTTGATAGAGTGTGCAGTTGTGGCCGATTTCGGTAGTCTCACCAATTACAACACCGGAACCGTGGTCGATGAAAAAGTTTTTGCCAATGGTAGCCCCCGGGTGAATTTCAATACCCGTGAGGTGTCGAGCGGTTTGGCTAACGGCACGTGCAGCAAAATAATGCTTATTCTTTTGCAGGTTGTGCGCAAGACGGTGCGCCATAATGGCGTGAACGCCCGAATATAAAAGCAGAATTTCTGCCGTGCTTCGCGCAGCCGGGTCGCGTTCGCGAACCGCCTGTACAGTTTCTTGAAATTCCTTTTGCGTGCTGTCAATGGCGCGGGCAACCGAGCGTTCTGCCGCACGAATACCCTGCCCTACACGGCGAAATACATTCTGCTTTTTCATAAAAGCCCTCCGTTTTTAATCTCTACCTAATATTATACACAATAAACCGATTTTTGTAAATACCTTTTTGGAAAAAAGCTATGGGAGAGGCAGGTTTGCCTCTCCCATTTTTTAAATTGATTATTGCTTAACCCACTTTGCGTAGATGGTGAAGTCGTTGCAATAGGTGGTTGCCGTGAAAGGCATGGTGCATGCGTAATCCATATACCAACCTTCAAACTTGTAGCCTGCCTTTTGAGGAGCGTCGGGAAGAACGATGGTTTCGCCTGCCTGACCGCTAATCGTGCCAATCAAGAGGCCGTCGCCTGCATCGGTGTTGCCGTTCATCGTTTTGCCGCCCGTAAGAGTGATGGTAATCTCACCTGTGAAGGCTTCGGGTAATTCCCAAACAACCTGATAGATGGATGCTTTGGTTTCGTACTTATCTCTTTGATAGTAAACAGTCAAGATCTTGCCGTTGGAAATTTCAACAGAAGACGTATAACCAAGGTCGGAGAGGTTGTCGCTGGTTACTTTTGCATCGGTCGTCAAAACGACTTCACGCGTCCAAGTAAGACCGCCGTCGTAACTCAGACGAGCACGGATACCCAAAACATCCTTGTCTCTTTCGGTATAAGAAACCGTACCGCCTGTGTTGGGATCAACGTAAATACCGCGATAACCGTAGGTCATAACCATAACACCGCTACTATGCTCAAACATATGTGCAGGGCTTTCTTGCACGTTTGCAATCTTATGCCAATCACTAAATTTTGTAGCACCGGGCTGCAACTCGCATTGATAAAGTCCCTTATCTGCACGCATTACAACAATGAGAACTCCGTCATCATTATAGATGCCGTAGGGCTCTTGGAAATCCCAAGAATACTGCGTATCCGAATCGGCAATAACAATCGCATCCGACCAAACAAAGCCGTTCTCATCCATTGTACCGTCGGTGGTTCTAACAGCAATACCGGTTCCCCATCTCTTCAATACCTTGTCATATTTAAGGTATCCAACAGAGGTCAAGCCGCCATCGGGATTGATGATAAGGCCGTGAGGGGTAAACATACCCTCGGGCATGCTATAAATCTCGCTCCAAGTCTTGCCACCGTCCTCACTGATGATGTAGTTTCCACCCATCAGCTTGGTGTCGAGGTCATCGGGAATACTGAGTGCCCAATCGGCATACTTATCTCTATCTTGTCTGCGGAAATATTCCTTAGATGCGCAGAACCAAGAAACGATGATTTTACCGTTCCAATATACAACGCCCGCATCGCGGTCGTCAAGAACGGTATCCTGCAAAAGCTGAGGCTCACTCCAGGTCTTGCCTTCATCCTCGGAGTACCAGCAGACGAGCTTACCCTCGATGTCGATGTGCTCGTTACGCATACCGGAAGAAACAGCCATCAAACGCTTGCCATCCAGCTTGGTAACGGTAGGCCAAGCAAAGTAACCGTACGGCTCATTACCCTTGTAGCAAACAACTGTTTTGAGCGCGTTATCAACAACGTAAGTGTATTCGGGCTCGCCAAGCTCAAAGTTGTAGTAGTAAAGGTCAACGGTTCTGCCACCCCAAATGTAGAAGGTGGGATTGAGAGATTCGTTGATATCCAAAACGATGTGATAGGTTTTGCCTGTGGAAAGAACCACGTGAGGCTTACCGCTCTTATCGTTTACAGGAACGGAATTGCCGTTGGAATCGACAACGGATACAAACTTTGCACTGTTGGTAATCTGGAACTCCATATCTGTATTGCCGGCGGTATTGGACGAATGCTTAACGTAAAGGTCGAAAGAAAGACGACCGTACTTGCCGGCTGTGCGGAATGCAAGCGCAGTTTGGTCTACCGTGGGACCTGCTTGCTTGGCGTAATGATAACCGTACTCGAAGTCGATGCCCTCGGGTGCCTCTTCAACGTATTTGAAGGAAGCATTAGGCTGGCAAGAAGTCAAAGATTCAAAGCGACGTCTCAAAAACTCATCGTAATTATCCTCATCATACGTAGAAACATAGAAATACGTTGAGCCGTTGTTGGAGCATGCTTGAATGGCAACCCTGCTACCGGTAAACGCTTCGTAGTATTCTTTTTTCAAAACAACTGCGTTTTCTTGAATTTCGTAAAGTGCAGGATCGATCTTTCCGTTTGCATCCTCAAGCCAAATATCGGTTGCACCGTCAAAATCGGCATAAAGGCTTGCGCTCTCCTCAAAAGTAAGCGCCACACCGTTGGCTACGGACATATTGTATGCATAGGTAACGTTATAAACCATACGAACCGAGAAGCTTTGTCCTGCGGCATCGGTAACACGGTAATACATCAAATAGCTACCCTCGCGATTTTCAAAACGCATAGATCTATTATCAACAGTAAAAGCGAGCGCATTTCCAAAGCAATCGGAAATGGTAATGCACTTTGTAAAGTTGTTGGAAGCTACAGCCTTTTGATAGTTGAGGGAAACCTGATCGCCCTCGACCGGTTTTCCATCTACGGTAACGTTAACGTAGTTGGCATAAACCCAAACCGCTACTTCTGCCTCTTTGATGCCCCATTTGCAGGTAATATTATATTTGCCGGATTTGGTAAAATCGAGTTCACCGTTTACGTCAAATACGATTCCTACGGGAAGCTCCAGAGCCTTGGCAATATCTGTGTGTAATTTTTCTTCGGTAACGTCAGCCCCTGCCACGTAGTGCAAGGTAGGAACCGTGGCCTCGGGCGGTTGTTCGGGCGTGATAGGTTGTTGGGGAGTGGTTGTTTCGGGTTTGTTTGTTTGGGGTGTATTTCCATTTGCTTGACCGGATGCACTATTTTCCCGACGAATGATTATCCATACAAGGGGAGATAAAAGTAAACAAATGGCAAGAAGGAAGGCTAAGCACGCAGACAAGCGCGCCTTGCCGGAAGGATTGTTTCCGCTCATTTTTGTATGTTCCTTTCAAAACAAAGATCCAATATAAAAGGCAGAGCAAGCATGCCGTCTTTTTGCTCTCCTTTTTTAAAGCATTTCAAAAACAAACGCCGGTAAAAGTTCAAATTGTATTCTGACACTTTTACCGGCGCTGCCCTATGCCCTAGGGCACAGATTTATTGAATTGAGTTCAATTAAGCGTTTTGATCGTTGTTTTCAACTGCCTCATCTGCAGGAGTCTCTTCAACAACAGCCTCTTCTACAAATTCTTCTGCTGCAACAGCCTCTTCAACAGCTTCCTCGGTTGCAACCTCTTCAGCGATTGCTTCTTCTACGGGAGCTTCTTCAACTACAGCTTCTTCAACTACAGCTTCTTCAACTACAGCTTCTTCAGCTACAACTTCTTCAGCTACAACTTCTTCAGCTACAACTTCTTCAGCTACAACTTCTTCAGCTACAGGAGCTACGGGAACAGCAGCAACCATCATCTTGATGATACCCTCGTTAACCAGCTCTTCGGTGGTCTTGAAAGGCATTCTGTAATCAACCTCTTGGAAGGTCTTCTTCTTAGGCAGTTGGAGCTTTTCTTCGCAAAGCATAGTCAAAAGTTCGAAAGCGTGCTTGAACTTACGTTCGCCCTTAACCTTGAGCAGCACGGGAACTGCTGCGTACTTCTTCTTAGCAGACATATCTGTGAAGTTGTACTTGCTATCAGCCAGCTCTTCGGGGCTCAAACCAATGTAAACGTACAGCGTACGAGTCTTTGCATTGAACTTGGCAAGAGGTGTTCTACCAACGTTGAAGGACTCAAAGTTCCAGCTGATACGGCTCTTAACGCCCTTGTAAGAGAGCAGGAGATTCTTAATAGCATTGTAGTAATCCTGAATGCTACCCTGCGACTGTGCAAGGCGAGACAGGTAGCTGCGGCGATAACGGGTTACCAGCTGAACCTCACCGCGGCTCTCTTGCTCAAGCATTTCGGCATAACGCTCTGCTTCAGCAACAGCATCGATGTAATCGAGAGGCATAGAACCGAATCCACCAAAGGACTCTTCTTCGTCATCTTCGGACTCTTCTGCATCTGCAGCAGGAGCAACAACTTCTTCAACAACCTCTTCAGCAACGGGCTCTTCGTCTTCGACCAGAGCGATTGCATCGGTTGCATCTGCGGATTCGTTGAAGTTTTCAGCCATAGCCTCTGCAACAGCTTGTTGTACCTCTTCGGATACGTCAATACCGTTGTCTGCGTCAACTTGGTCTGCAAGTTCGTCTGCAATTTGGTCAGCCTTTTCACCGAGAGCATCTTCAGCGGTTTCAAGCTCGATGCCGGCAACCTCAGCGTTGAGGTCATCCATAGCCTCTGCAACAGCATCGGTAGCATCCACGTCAGCAGCTTCTGCTTCTTCGGGAGCAACTTCTTCTGCAAGAGTTTCTGCCAAAGCGTCAACGCCTTCCTCAATGACTGCATCGGGATCGTCGATAACGTCGGGAATAACAACAGGTTCAACCTCGGGAACGTTGCCTTCGGTTTCAACAGCGATAACAGGATTTCTGCCGCTCTTTTCAAGCTGGATGAGCTTCATGCCGACAAAGATCGGAACAACAACGAGCAGAATGAGAGCGATGAGAACGATAAGTGCAATACCGATTGCGGAGCTCCAGAAAGGAACCTTGAAATCGGGAGCAAGCATAAAGGTAATCTCGCCTGCGGGAACGTAGCCCTCAATAATATAGTAGGAACCGTCCTCGCTCAAGCTTACGGAGTAGGTGTCTTTTGCGAGCGCCTTGTCGGTGCCGTTGTAGATGTAGAGATTATCAGCCGACATAGGCAGACAATTCTTCTTTGCAATGATATCAGCAGCTACGGGAATGAGAATGCTGAATGCGTCGCCTTCTTGTGCGCCGGTGATGTTGATGGTGTAGCCCTTGTAGGTCTTCAAACCGCGAATTGCCTTACGGGCGAACTCGGTGGGAACATTCAGGGTTGCGGTAACAGAATTAGAAATACCGTTTTCACCAAGGATAACGATTGCACCGTCGGGAGTGGAAACAATGATGTAGTTGCGAACAACGGTCATTGTTGCTTCGAGGGTTGTTACGTTGAAATCATAGTTAACAAGTGTGGGGATGGTTGCCTTTACGGTGTAAGTACCGGGCTTGGTAACGAGAGCTTCGCTGCCGTTGTAGGTGTACTGGATAGCATCGAGAACCTCTGCGGGGAGTTGTTCGCCGTTTGCGCCTTCAACAACCAGTTGATATGCGCCTGCACCTGCGGTGGTAAGATCACCGTTATCAAGGAATTCGCGACCGTTCAAAACAACGTTGTAGGTCTTCTTCGCAATAGCGATATCTTGAATAGCACTAACGCCGGCCTTGATGGTGTAAAGTGCATTGGGAACGTTTGCTGTCAGTGTGTAGTTGCCTGCGTTAACGATGGTTGCAAGATCTTCAACAATCATTTCAACGGTCTTGTTGTTACCGTAGTGACCGATTGCCTTGATGTTCAACCAAGCGTTGTCACCATAGGTGAAGGACGCGATGCCTTCCCAAGTGATGGAGGTGATCTCGATGGGGTTTACGGTAACCTTAACCTTGAGGGGCTCTACGGTGTAGTTATCCTTTTGAGCACCTTCAAGCTCTACGCTAGTGTAGCCATATACCTCACCGATGTTGCTTGCTACAACAGAAACCGTGAGAGCGGTTGCATTCTTAACGGAAACAGCATCGTTGCCGATAATGCCGTTCAGTGCGGGAACGGTGGTAACGCTAACGCCGTCGTGAACGTCGTCGGTAGGGTTGTAGGTGGTGGAGGCGATACCGTCTGCAGCCCAAGTCAGTTGTGCGGGCTTGATTTTTGCAGGAACGGTAATTGTTTCACTACCGTAGGTAAGGGTGATGCTCGTGTCGCCTGCGTTTGCGGAGTTGAATACAGCAGTAGCCGTTACGCCGTCAACCGTAACTGTACCTGTTACAGCGGTGTTGCCGTCGTAGACCTTTACCCAGTAGCCGTTCTCCAATTTTACGTTGGAGTCGTTGCTAAAGGTAACAGATGCTGCGTCTGCGTTGACCGCGAGGATCATGCCGCAAACCATAACCGCGAGCATTGCTACAAGAGCCATAATGCGGATGAAATTGCGCTTGCTTGCAAGCTGAATTTGTTGATGTTTCATAACATAACAACCTTTCCATAAAAGAAATTCGCGTTTTGGCGTGTGCTTATCGCGCGCGCCGCGCCGCGTGCTTTTATATTTATACATTATTATAGCACGGCAATTTGGAATTGTCAACACATTTTGCCAAAAAAATTCGCTTTTTCTCCCGTTTTTTTGCAAGAAAACGCATCTATGTATGGCTTTTCGCCATTTTTTGCCAACGAATTTGCGATTTTCCTTTTCTCGTGCGAGCAGAGGCCGTGACGTTGGTGTATAAAACTACCTGCTATGGAAAAACTAACAAAAAAAGGAGGGGTGCCGATGAAAATTTTGATTTTGACCGACAGCTTGGGCGTTGGAGGCGCCGAAACCCATATTGCGCAGCTCGCGCAGGCGCTTTTTGAGCGCGGAGAAGAGGTGTATATCGCATCCGCGGGCGGCACAACCGCCGACCGTTTGGAGAAAATGGGGATTTCTCACATCCGCATGCCTTTGGGCACGCATTCTCCTTGGCAATGGTTGCTTTTACGCCGCAAAATTCGAGCATTTATCAAGCACGAAAAAATCGATGTCGCGCACGCGCACGCGCGAGTTCCCGCCCTCTTGATACACGGTGTACGCCGTTTGGGATGTGCCGAAATCGTTACCGTGCACGCAAAATTCCGCACAGGGCTTCTTCGCCGATTTCTCTCGCGTTGGGGGGAGCACAGCATTGCCGTAAGTGAGGATTTGCGCACGTATTTGCACAACGTGTATGGAATTCCGATGCAACGCATCAGCGTCATTCCCAACGGCATCGACTTGGCGCACTTTTCTCCCAACGTCGAAAAGGAAGCATCGGACACGCTTCGTATTCTGTTCGCCAGCCGTCTTGATGAGGACTGCTCTCGCGGCGCGGAGATGCTTTGCGAAATTGCTCCCGTTTTGGCAAAGCAAATCCCCAACCTGCACTTCAGCTTTGTTGGGGGCGGCAAAAAAATGCCCGAAATTGCAGAACGTGTCAAAAAAATCAACCGCATATTGGGTTTTTCTTGCATTTCGGTTCTCGGTACTGTTCAAGATATGGCACCGCTTTTAAAGGAGCATGACCTTTTTGTGGGAGTTTCACGCGCGGCGTTGGAAGCTATGGCTTGCGGTTGCTCGGTGATTCTTTGCGGCAACGAGGGGTATGGCGGCATTATGACAAAAGAAACCTTTTGGAACGCTTCCCTCTCTAATTTTTGCGCACGCGGAGAAGAAAAGCCCGATGCTGCCCGTTTGCTCTCTGATATTTTGACGCTCGCTACCTCTCCCGCCCTGCAGAAAAAGAATACTCTGGAATGCCGTTGTTTATTGGAAAAGCACTATAACGGTGCCTCTGTTTGCCAACAAACGATAGACGTCTATCAAAAAAGCCTGCACGTCGCGCCGCGTATAACCGTAGCCATAGGCGGATATTTTGGGTGCGGCAACCTTGGAGACGATGCTATTTTGCAGGCTTTTATCGAATATACGCGCACACACTACCCCGATATGCGTGTTTTGGCACTTACAAAAAGGCCAAGGGTAGATAGCCGTCGTTTTGGTGTTCGTTGCTTTAACCGTAAAAATCCGTTATCGGTTGCGGCTTCCTTTTTGCGCGCCGATGCCTTTTTTTGCGGCGGCGGTTCTCTTTTGCAAAACGTTACGGGCAGACTTTCTCTTTACTATTACTTGTGTATGCTCCACCTTGCAAAACTGTGCGGTGCCAATCCCGTGCTGTACGCCGCAGGGATTGGTCCACTGAACGGCAAAGCTGCACAGAACGCCACAAAAAAGACACTTTCCCGTGCCTCATATATCAGCTTGCGCGACAAAGAATCACTGCGCTTTTTGCAGAGCAAGGGGATAGACTCGGCAAAGCTGCACTTGGGCGCCGATGCGGCACTTCTTCTCCCTCAGCCGCCCGTTTTTCGCACGTATTCCCTATTAAAACGCATAGACGTAGCGCAAAATTGCCGTTTTGTGTGCGTTTCTCTCAAATCGGGAAAGCACTCCCTCGATATCCGTCGAACCGTAATTGCCGCCTTGCGAATGCTCTGCCGAAAAGAAAATTTGCTCCCCGTTTTTTTGCCGCTTGACAAGGGTGACGTTGCAGTCAACGCCGAAGCCGCGCATCGCCTTGGCGGACGGCTTTTTCTTGCCGATGAGCCCTCGGATATTTCTGCCGTTTTGCGAAGCGCACAGTTTTTGGTCTCTATGCGCCTGCACGGTTTGATTTTGGCAACGACCGTCTCCCTGCCAACCGTCGGAATTCCAAGCGCCGATGACCCGAAGATTCCTTCCTTTGCACGCGTCGCCGGGCAGGAATATCTTTTGCCCGAAAGCCTAACCGCCCCCGCACTTGTTGAAATCTGCCAAAGCTTTTGCGTCCGCAGAGACGCCTTGCGCCCCCTCATTGCCGATGCGTGTTGTGATTTGCAAAAAAATGCGCAAAAAGACCTTGCAAATATCGCCGCAATGGTTTATAATAAAGGCAGGTATGAAAAGAAAAGCGAGGACTCACTATGAAACACGCACAGCTTGCCGACCTCTTGCGCCCCACAGACCTTGACGGCATTGTCGGTCAAGACCATCTGTTCGGGGAGCGCGGCGTCATTCGCCGTATGCTTGCGGGCGGTCGCATTACCAATATGATTTTTTACGGCCCTCCCGGCACGGGAAAGACCACTGCCGCCGGCATTATTGCCAAGCTTTCCGGCATGAATTTTTATAAGCTCAATGCCACCTCAGCATCGCTTTCCGACGTCAAGGATATCATTCAAGAAACGGGCAATCTGTTTGGCGCAAACGGCGTTTTGCTTTACCTCGACGAGATTCAATATTTCAATCGCAAGCAACAGCAATCTCTCTTGGAATATATCGAGGACGGCCGCATTACCTTGATTGCATCCACCACCGAAAATCCGCACTTTTTTGTTTACAATGCAATTCTTTCGCGTTCTTCTCTGTTCGAATTCAAGGCAGTATCGGCAAGCGATATTCGCCCTGTCCTTTTGCGCGCTCTCGACTATTTAAACGAAGAAAACGGCATACGTAAGTGCATTTCGGATGAGGTTTGCGAATATATCGGTCACGCGGCACGCGGTGATGTGCGTCATTCTATCGTTCTTTTCGAGAATGCTTATCACGCTGCCGATGAAGAGATTTTGCGCAAGCACGTAGATAGCTTTGATACCTCTGTTGGTAATTTTGGCGACGACACACACTACGATTTGCTCTCTTGCCTACAAAAATCCATTCGCGGCTCCGACCCCGATGCGGCAGTGTTTTATCTTGCAAAAGCACTCCTCGCAGGCGAGCTTCTCTCGGTCTGCCGCAGACTCCAAGTCATTGCCTCCGAGGATATCGGTCTTGCCTATCCGTTGGCGGCATCGGTAGTGCGTTCTTGCTGTGAATCCGCCAAGGAGCTCGGTATGCCCGAGGCACAAATTCCTCTCGCCAATGCGACTCTCCTTTTGGCAACAGCTCCCAAATCCAACTCGGCAGAAACTGCCGTTCTCGCCGCCGCAGAAGCCGTCAACGCGGGAAAAGGCACAAACGTTCCCAAGCATCTGCAAAGCCCCCTCTTTAAGGGCTACAAATACCCGCACGACTTTGAGAATCACTACGTAAAGCAACAATATCTGCCCGACGACCTGCTTGGTGCAACCTTCTATCACCCCGGCGTGAACAAGAACGAACAGGCAGCAGCGGAATATTGGAAAAAGATAAAGGGATAAATTTATGAAAAACATTCTTGTGAGTGCCTGCCTCTTGGGAAAGCCCTGCCGTTATGACGGCAAGAGTAAGCCCTGCGAGCGCGTTATTGCCCTATCGAATACATACAACCTCATTCCCATTTGTCCCGAGGTAATGGGCGGGCTCCCCACGCCTCGCACGCCTTCCGAGATTTGCGGTGAGCGCGTTTTGATGAAGGACGGTCGCAACGTAACCGAAAATTACAACAGCGGTGCCCGAAAAGCCCTGGAAATTGCACGTGAAAACGCATGTACGGTAGCAATTTTGAAAGAAAAAAGCCCCTCCTGCGGGAGCGGCTTGATTCATAACGGATTGTTTGACGGAGGTCTTGTTGAGGGCGACGGCATTACAACGCAGCTCCTGAAACAGAACGGCATTTGCGTGCTCGGCGAGAGCAAAATCACAGAGGACTTTGCTCTGTAAATTCCTCTTTTTGCGGTACGTGCCACAAAAAAGACAGCATTTCGGGCAAAGCCGTGAGCCGTTTGGGTTGGCGTAACATTCGCCAAAACCACTCGAGCCCTGCACGCGACATCCACGAGGGTGCGCGTAAAATATCTCCCGCCCAAACATCAAGACTGCCCCCAAGACAGGCAATGGTACGAACATCTGCAAGTTGGTGCAAGTTTTCCATTACCCAACGCTCTTGCAGAGGAAAGCCCATACACACAAACAAAACGTGCGGACGGCACGCGCGAATGTATGAAATCACACCTGCGTTTTCTTCGCCGCTTTTGTTAAAATACCCCCACGTTGTGCCGCAAATGCACAGACGTGGGTGTTTTTTTCGTAAATTTTCAGCCGCGCGTTCAGCCACTCCGTCACTGCCGCCAAGTAAAAAAACACGCAACCCCGCACGCTCGGCTCGCGCCAAAATCTCTGCTCCAAAGTCAATACCCGCCACACGCTCGGCGAGTGGGGCTCCCATTTTTTGCGCTGCCCACAACACACCTGCCCCATCGGGCAAGGAAAGTGACGCATGATTTAAAAGATTTGCAAGACCTTCATCCTTCCTGGCATGCTCCAACATCAGGGCGTTCGGTGTAAAAACCACACAGGGCTCACCCGTTGCGCGCAGCGCACGATACACCGCCTCATCCTTTGTAACGTTATCTATTTTAACGCCGTATAGCTTGATATGTTCCATAAAATCCTCCGTTTTTTGCATAGCATATCGCTATTTTCTGCATTTTTGAGAAGTTTATCCCTTTTATAGCATACCAAAAAACGGAACAAAAAAACACGCTCGCGTCTTTGGAGACCCGAGCGTGTTTTCTTTGCTTCATTCTTCGATTTTCTCAAATCGCGGACGTTCTTGGCCGTCTACGATAACCATTTCATTCCACATCGATGCGGGGCGAACCCAAAAGCCCGTTTTGCCGTCGAGGGGCTCATAAACCACCATATCCTCAAGCGTTTCGGAGTGATGTGCCAAGCAGATGACGCGGTACATTCCTCCTTTATAGTGACGGTAGATGCCCGAGATGTCACTCTGTATCGGTTTGATTTCTTTCTTCATTTTTTCACCTCAAATTCTACCAACAAGGGCGCAGTATTCTTCATAGGTGCAAAGCACGCGCAGAGCCGCCAAGAGTGCATTGGGCGTCATTCCCGTAGGGAGACCGAGACGAATGCAAAGCGCGTCACGCTTTTCGCGGCTACCCTCGCCGCCCGTAAGCCCGTCCTCGTAAAAATCGGTCTTGGAGAGTGGGTTTTCTGCCATACGGTTCTCCACCGCATCGGCATCTGCATAAGGAGCAAACAGCTCATAAAGAAGCGTGCGTTCCATTCCCTCAACGCCGAGAATTCCTTCGGCCGAAGCCTCGCTTTTGCGCTTCTCTTTACCCGAAATTCGCGGTACGTATAACTGAATTACACGTTCCGCCGGCAAAACCGAGGTCAGGTGGGAGCGAATCAGTTTGCCCGCACCGTCGCTGTCGGTCAGGAGAATAAGCGGCGTTTTTTGCGCGAGTGCACGCAGCATTGATGCCTTTTCCTCTTTTTTAAAAATCCCAAATCCGTCGGTGGGAATTATGTGCGCCTCGATTACACTTTCAAGCCGCAATTTGTCATATCTCCCCTCCACGATAACGGGGTACGGGATTTTTAATCTCTCGTTCATATCAACCTCTAATGAGTCCAAGAATCAAAACAAGCGCGCCAAGCGCGATGCGATAAATGCCAAAGGGTGCAAAGCTGTGTTTTTTGACAAAGTCCATCAAAAAGCGGATAGCCGCCATTGAAACAGCAAAGGAGACCGCACAACCAACAAGGAGCACAACCCACGCCATTGCGGGAACGGTAACCCCCGCCTCACTCACGTAGGAGAAAAAGCCAAGTGCCTTGATGCCGCCCGCACCTATCATAACGGGAATTGCCATAAAGAAGGAAAATTCCGCCGCCGCTGTGCGCGAGATGCCCACAAGCATAGAACCGAGAATGGTAGAGCCCGAGCGCGACGTGCCGGGGATGATGGAAAGCGCCTGAAAGGCACCGATTGCAAGCGCATTTTTGATAGAAATCTCCTCAATTTGCGATACGTGTGGCGTTTTTTGCGTGTTTTTACGTTCAATCACAATAAAGGCAATACCGTAAACAATCAGTGCCGCGGCAACCACAACCGAGTTGTAAGCCCAACCGTCAATATCTTTTCCGGTAACCTTTTCGAGAATTTTATCGCCCACAATTCCAACCAGGGCAGCCGGAATGCTTGCTATCAGCACACGCCCCCAAAGGCGCCACGTGCCACGCTTTTGTTCCTCGCTCTTCCCTTTTCCAAGCGGAACAAGTCGCGACCAAAAGAGCACGACAACGGCAAGAATGGCACCGAGTTGAATGACGACGCCAAACATTTCCCAAAACTCATCAATAAACACGGGGTCACTTGAAAAAGCAAACGGAAGCCAATCCTCAAGAAGGATCAAATGTCCCGTAGAGCTGATGGGTAGCCATTCGGTAACGCCTTCGACAATGCCGTATAAAATTGCTTTCAGCAGTTCAAAAAAGATCATACGTGTCTCCAAAATTAACATTCACCCTTGAGGCGGTCCTTTGCACGCACCTCAAGTCCGCGACCGGTTGCGGCACGCATAATATCACCAACGCCAACCTCAAACGGTACACGGCACCAATAAACCATAGAGGGGTGCGGTGTGGATTCAAGCACGGTTCCGTCAGGGGCGTAAAGCTCCGAGGTGGCAAAGCCACGACCGATTTTGCCGGGCGAGATGATTTCAGCTCCTTCACCTACGCTCACCTTGTTGCGTTGGATGAAGCGATAGAGCTTACCGTCCTCATTCTCCATCAAAACGCCGTTTGCACAGAGGGCTTGCGCCTCTTCTTCACTGTATTCAATAGCAGTGGAGAAATATGCCTTTTCGCGGATGTAGCCACAAGTGCTGACAAGCTGGGGATTGACCATCGGGTCGTCAAAATAGAATCCCGTGCCGTATTCTCTGTGCGAAACGCTTTCGAGCTCAGCAAGCCATTCGGGATCGAATTGATAGGACGTGGGGGCTTTTTGATAGCTGTCTATCGCCATACGGTATGCATTTGTAACCACTGCCGTATAATATGCACTCTTCATACGTCCTTCAATTTTGAAGGATGCAACACCGCTCTCCATCAGCTCGGGGATGTGCTCGATCATACACATATCCTTTGACGACATAATGAACGTGCCTACGTTTTCCTGCTGTTCTATCGGGAAAAGGTCGTCGGGGCGCTTTTCTTCCACAAGCGAGTAATTCCAACGGCAGGGCTGCGAGCAAGTGCCGCGGTTACCGTCGCGCCCGTTAAAGGCATTGGCAAGCAGACAACGTCCGCTATAAGAAACGCACATCGAACCGTGAATAAAGGCTTCGAGTTCGATCTTTTCGGAAAGCTCTCGGCGAATGGCGCGAATTTCGTCCATTGTCAGCTCACGCGCAAGAACGAGACGTTTAGCCCCCATCGCCGCCCACGCTTTTGCGGATGCGGGACTAACGATGCTGGTTTGCGTGGAGACGTGGATTTCCATTTCGGGTAAAATCTCACGAATGGTTGCCATAACGCCAAGGTCGGCAACGATCATCGCATCAATGCCGGCATCCTTAATGTCTTCCAAAAAGCGGCGCAAGGCAGGATATTCTTGCACGTGCGGCATAGTGTTGACCGTAAGGTAGATCCTTTTGCCGCGCGCGTGCACGTACTCGGCTGCCTCGTACAGTTCTTCAACCGTAAAGTTGTCGGCCGCCGCGCGCATACCGAACATCTGTCCCGCACAATAAACGGCATCCGCTCCGTAAAGAATCGCGGCTTTCAGTTTTTCAAAATTCCCAGCAGGGGATAAAAGTTCTGGCATAATGTAGTTGAGGACGCGGGGGAAGAGGGAAACTTTTTTGCAAAAAGTTTCCCTCTTCCCCCGCACCCCCATCTCCTTTCAAAACACGCTCTAAACAAAGGGGATAATTGGTGCGCTCGTATGACGAACAGACGGGAAAATGGGTCGATACGGTGCGCGAAATCCTTGGAAATCGCGCCCCGTATGTGCAAAAATCAAACTTTTTATTCTCCTTCGGTAACCGCAATGCCAAGGACCGCGAGGTCGGCGGCAGATACGGGGGTGGGACATTGCGACATCAATTCACTTGCGTTTTGTACCTTCGGGAAG
>JAZQKM010000103.1:0-2760 GCA_045542155.1 Eubacteriales bacterium | reverse complement strand
GTCATAACCACCGGCTAAGCCGGTGGCTTGCTCAGCCCTATAAGGGCATATTACTGGCGGGGCTAAAAGCCCACCAAAAAATCTAACACTTGCAAACCTGCCCTACCGCCACAGATGTGGCAACTTGCTTTAGCCTCCCCTGTGCAAGGGGAGGTGGCATTTTCGCAAGAAAATGGCGGAAGGGTTGGCACGATCCTATTTATCTAATTAGAACCAACCCTTGAGTCTCGCATTCGCTCGGCAGCTCCCCTTGCACAGGGGAGCCTTCCGCTGCGGCGGAATTGCTCATCGGCAAAAGCCTTTATGGAACCATCCGCTTAGCGGGTGGTTTTCGGTTCACAATAAAACGCAATCGCTCATATAGAGCGATGGCGTTTTATGTTTTGTTTGTTTATCAGCGGTAAAAGCTATTGCCACCGATGAACTCGCGCACGATGCTTGTGGGCGGAATTTCGTCGTCGACGTCTGCCTCGTAGATATAGTTCAAAATTTTGACCATTGCACGCACTTGGTCATAGCAATCGTCCTCGGGGCCGATAGCCTCAAGAAGTGGGAAAATGTGGCGCTTGAGCACTGCCAATTCGTAGAGCGTGGAGCTGTTAAAGATAACGTCTGCATTCTCTTGGAAGGGGAAAATCCAACGCTCCTCACCGCGGCGAACCGAATCCCACATAGAGAGCGTTTGCTGAACCGATGCGCCTCTTGTTTCGTGGTCGCGCACCGTGCGGCGCAACAGGCGCAAATATCTGCTTGCAATGCGGTTATGGTCATCAAGATTGAGCGGCAGCAGCGGGCTGACGTACATTTTGAACACCTTGCTTGCGTCCAATTCCTTGGGGAGCAGAACGGGATTGAGGGCGTGGAGTCCCTCTACGATAATAACCGTATCCTCGCACAAGCGCAGGCAATGCCCTACCCACTCTCTCTGACCCTTTTTGAAGTTGAAGGAAGGAATCTCCACCTCTTCGCCCGCAAGAAGCTTGCCGAGGTGAATGGCGAAGAGCTCGGTATCAATGGTGTTGATGTGCTCGAGGTCAACGCTTCCGTCCGGCTCAAGCGGAATTTGGTCGCGGTCGAGATAGTAATCGTCAAGGCTCATTAAAATCGGCTTTTTGCCGTGCACGCGCAGCTGTGTAGCAAGGCGGTTGGCGGACGTGGTCTTGCCCGAGGAGCTCGGGCCCGAAAGCAGAACCGCTTTCGCACCTCTTTCGCAAATCATATCGGCAATTTGCGAAAAACGCTTTTCGTGCAACGCCTCGTTAACGCGAATAAGCTCGCGCACCTGACCGGACTCGACAAGCTCGTTGAGGTCGGCAACCGTTTCACAGCCCATAAGCTCTCCCCATCGCTTGCCCTCGGTGTAAACCGCAAAGAAGTTGGGCATCTCACGATAGTGCGACACTTGGTCGGGATTGTTTGCATCGGGGAAAACAAAGATAAATCCCTCGGGCGCGGGCAAGATCTCCCAAGAACGCAAAAAGCCCGTAGAGGGTGCCATTTCCCCATAGAAATAGTCGGCAAACAGACCGCTCTCGTAAACGTCAAGCGTCTTCTTTTTGCGGTATTTGAGCAAACGTGCCTTATCATCCTGACCGATGCTTACATAGTAATTGATGGCATCGGCGGTGGATACTCTTCGGCGACAGAGAGGAATGTTCTCGGCAACGATGCGCTCGACCTCTGCTTTCATCGCCTCTGCCGAAAAGTCCTCGGCTCCGCTGACTTTAATGTAAACGCCCGCATTAACGGTACAGTTCATTTTGGCACGCGCATTCGGCCAACGGCGGCGCAGAGCCAAAAAGAGAATAAACTGCGCGGTGCGGCGGTAAGTGTCGCGCCCGATGGGGTCACTGTATCGAAGCAAGCGAACACTGCCCTCGGATGCCGCCATTGCCTTGCGAATGACCTCGCGCTCGGCAACGTCCTTATGTCGCACGGGAATATAGTTCAAAGTAAATACGCGACCTGCGATTTTTGCCGCCAGAGGGTCGCCCGAAAGCGTACCCGTCATCAGTCCCATCTCGGTAACAATATCCAAAAGCGATTGCCCCGGTTTTACGGCGGTTTCAATTCCATCTATCAATAATTTCATTTTTATCTCCTATCTGTTAATGTGTCAAATGTGTTTGGCAAGCAGCTCGGTAACTTGTGCTTGCATCACCGCTGTGCGGTATGCGGGTTTCAAATACAAAATGTTGGCGTCCCTCTCTTCACCCCCGTTGGCGGCAATCGAAATGCCAACGGCACTCTCTCCTACGTAAAGGATATGTGTTTTTCCCTCTCTTATTTCCTCTAAATTGCAATCGGGATTGCATTTTTCAAAATCGGCTTTCCAAATATTCACCAAGTGCGTAAGGGTAGCATCGTTCTCCCCTGCGGGGATGAGGGTAACGGCTTCCTTCTTTTTCAGTTGTCTTACCGTTTGCACAAAATTGATGCTGATGAGGCAAGCATTGAGCACAACCACCGGCCACGTGGGAACACAAATGGCGTAGATGAGACTGATAAGTCCGCCGCACATATTGATGATGCGCAATTTCAAGACCGACGTCATCATCATAGAAACGATAACCAGCGCTGTGCCGATATAGCCGAAAATTTCAAGATAAATGTTCATTTTGGGGGATTCTCCTATGTAGAAAAATATAAAAAACATGGTTGACCACGGGAATTTTCATCCGGTAGTCAACCATTATCGGTGGTTTGTAGAAACACTTGCCCATATTGCAAGAATATACCTCATAAAGCAATGCCTTCCGC
>JAZQKM010000102.1:0-2183 GCA_045542155.1 Eubacteriales bacterium | reverse complement strand
AACTCCTTGGCTCACAGAACGACATGGCTACGATCCGACTTAAAGCTTTTCTACAAATTGATAGAACAAGTTTTCAATTGATTCGGCAAGATGTCCTCTTTGAAACCTTGTTATTGTTGAGTCACTGGGAGCTGGTTCTCCGTTTAAAAGCCACATAAAACGGATATCTGTTATGCAAGCTTCTTCTATTGCTCTTGATGAAAATTTGCGATTCATATATGCAAACACGAGTATCTCGAACATTGTAATTGGATTTACTTTTCTCCAATTGCGAATATATGTTTTAAATAACTCTGTATAGTCTAAACTCTCACAAATTTCCGCTACTTTGAATACAAAATCTCCCTCGGGAATACAAATTCCTAAATCTATTGGTAAAACTACTTGATTTTTCTCTCTCATTGTTGTATAATTATCTCGCTTTCTTGTGGGTTGTTTGTGGTAATTCAATTATACAATAAAGCAAGCGGATGCTCAATACCTTTCGGTAAAGAACATCCGCTTTTTTCTTTTTTAGAGCTAAGTTAATGACTCAGCCTCTTTTGTTCTTTGTTCATCTCAGAATCTCAATCATTTTTTGGTTTTCCGCCTCAACTGCATAATCCAACGCGGTCTTGCCGTAGTCATCAACCATCTCTTTATCACAGCCTTGGTCTATCAAATAATTGGCCAAATAAAGGTTGCCTTTTTTCGCGGCAAGCATGAGCAACGATTGGCGGGAGGGTGAGGTAGTGTTAACGGACTCATCCCCCAAAAGCAAGCAGACGATTTCCGTAATTCCCTTTGCCGTTTGCTCGTCATATTCGGTTGCGAACACCGTACCGTTGGCTTTTGTGGCATCATACACCTTCGGTGCCATTCGTGCCGCCATAAATACCGGCTTTTCGCCAAAATGTTCGTCATGATAAGGATCCACACCATTCTCTATCAGTAGCTTCACAATCTCCACGTCATCCGGCTGAAAGTAAAACAAAGTTTCGCTAAGTGCAGACCAAGCCAAGCCTTCACGTTGAGTAAAAGCGGGAGAGGCCCCGTATGAGAGAAGCAGCTTAACCATCTCCAAATTTCCTGTATCGCAAGCCACTGCCAGCGGCGTTCTCGGAGAATACTCAAAAAAAATATTCCAATATTTCCAACCACCTACATACGGCCCTGTTGGCACGTTAGGATCGACGCCGGAGCGTAGCATTTCTTCCACCGCGGCAGCATCCCGCTTCTCGATGTATCGGATCAGCTTTTCGGAGCGATGATACGGAGCATTCCATATACAAAAGGCAACGACAAACAGTAGCACAAAACAGCTGACACTGATAATGGCAATTTTCTTTTTCATGATACAAGCTCCTTTCCCATCCTATGGATAATCTGCATTGTCAGAGTGCGGTTGCACCTTTCTGAGCTTCGCATAAGTCGCCATGAGCTTTTTGGTACCCACGGTATCAAACGCGACCTCGATGAGGGTGTCCGCCGCCATCTGTCGGGTGGACAGCACCGTTCCCTGTCCGAAGACGGGATGCGCGACACGGTCTCCGACCGAAAGAGCGTTGGCAGACGCGCGGTTTTGTGCCTGTGCGCCGCCGCCAAACAGCGATTTGCCCACCGTAATATCGTCCCGCAGATTGGTCGGCTGCTGGGGTACACGGGTACGAGCGAAAGTAGTGCCGCTTGCCGTCATGCCGCCCCACGGGGAGCGTGCACCGCCGAAGCTTTCACGCGAGGCATACGAGGGATTCTCGTGCTTTTCGAGCAGGCTCTCGGGGATCTCGCTGACAAAACGAGAGATGGGGTTATAGGTTGTTGAACCGTACAGCATACGGTTTTTGGTGTGCAAAATATGCAGTTCCTGCTTGGCACGGGTGATGGCCACGTAGGCGAGTCTGCGCTCCTCCTCCATCTCGTCGGGGCCTGCTGTGACCGTCTGCATACCGGGGAAAATGCCGTCCTCCATACCGGGCAAAAACACCACGGGGAATTCTAACCCCTTGGCGCTGTGCACCGTCATCATAACCACCGCGTCAGCCGTGTCATCGTAACGGTCCACGTCGGCGACCAGGGCGTTTTCCTCCAAGAATCCGGTCACGGTCGGCTCCTCGGCCGTGCGGCAATATTCGACCACGTTCGACTTGAACTCGTCCAGCTTCTCCACACGATCGGCTTCTTCCTTGCCTGCGTCGATCAGCATC
>JAZQKM010000101.1:0-11895 GCA_045542155.1 Eubacteriales bacterium | reverse complement strand
CGGCTTTGCACCTCTGCGCGGTAAGCTGAAAAGCTACGCCTTTCAGACATTGGCTGAGCGGATCTCCGAGCTGGTAAACAGTGACTATTACGCGGAGCTGAATACCAAGCTTTCCGAGCTGACATCCCGTGTTCGGGATATCCGAAGCGTTACCATCGGTGTAAATCTGGATGCGCAGCTCCGTCCGTCCAGCGCCGGCGTGCTTTCCATCAACCCGGAGCCCTTCCGTTCGGGAGACGTGATCGAAAAGATCCTGCGTCTGAATTTCAAGGATGATGAATATACCTGTATTGCCAACCTAGTCCCCTTTAGTAAAAAACAGTCCGAGAACCAAAAAACGGCACTTGCACTTGCCTTTAATTCCGCCATCAACGAGGTTTACAAGCAATCGTTGCGCTCCTGGAAGCGGATCGTGCAAAGCTACGTGTTGGAAAATACGGATTTTCTGTTAAATCTGATGCCCGAGATCGAATTTTTGGTCAAGGGTACTGCTCTGCTTCGTCATCTCCAAAATAAAAATCTTTCGCTGTGCCGTCCCGAGATCCCGGAGAATGAAACCGCATTCTGCGGATACGGTCTCTACAATCCCTGCGTTGCGTTGAAGGTTGAGGATGAGATCGTCACCAACGATATTGAATTCAATCGAAAAAACGCGATGATCTACGTACTGACCGGTCCCAACCGAGGTGGAAAATCGGTGATTACCTGTGCGGTGGGACTTGCGCAGGTCATGATGCAGCTTGGTATGTTCGTACCTGCGGAGCGAGCGGTGATCAGCATTGCAGACGGCATCTTTACCCACTTCCCCACCGGTGCCGACGACACCATCGACAAAGGACGTCTTGGTGAGGAATGCGCACGCCTCAGCGAAATCCTCGATTGCGTAACGGCTAACAGCCTCGTGCTTCTTGATGAGTCGCTTTCCTCTACGGGTAGCTATGAGGCTTCTTACATTGCGGCAGAGGTGCTTGGCGGTCTTGCACACGTGGGATGCAGATGCCTCTTCTCTACGCACTTGCACGAGCTTGCGGCAGAAATTGACAACATCAATGCACGCTCCAAAGCTTCCGGTGGCGTTGCCATCGACACGCTTGTAGCAGGCATTAAAGGCGAAGGAGAACGTTCCTTCAAGATCACTCGCGCAAAGCCCGACGGCAAGAGTTACGCGCGTGACATTGCACAAAGCTACGGGCTCACCTATGAAAACATTTTAAAACGGTTTGAAAACGAATAAAACTTTGGGCTATCTCAAAAAAGATAGCCCATTTCTATTATTTTTTGCAAAAAAGCCTTGACAACGCAATTTATTTGTGATATAATACAATCAAGCGAACGCTTTCGTTTATCTTTGAACTTTAATTATTGTTTTAGGAGGTTTTTCTATGTCCGGCGGTATTTTGGCTTTTATCATTCACCTACCCGAGTTACTCTATCATATGTGCGTAGATATTAATGCGGTTGATAAGTGTAAAGAAATCGCAGAGAAACCTTTTGTATGCCCTAACTGTGGCGGAGAATTTCACGTAAAGTGGAAACGCCTTTGGTTTAAAAACTGCTATGCGCTTGACGGTGGTTTTTCCAACAAAGCTGTCCTCAAGTGCCCTCATTGCAAAGTTACTGATGCTTGCCGTTGGACGGGTGCGGATAGAATTTGACATTTTAGAACACAAAAACTCCGAGAACAGAAATGTTCTCGGAGTTCTCTTTTATGCACGGAAAAAGACCGCGAAATTGAGGATGAGCATATAAACGAGCCACAATTCATGGAGCAGCAGAAGCATCCCTGCAAATTTGCTAACACGGTAAAAGCAGAGCGTAACACCTGTGCAAAGAATGAGAATGAGGATACTTTCCAAAACGCTCAAAAACAACAGTCCCGCCCCAAAAAAGGTTGGATACCAACAAAGCTCGAGGACTGCAAGCAAGACGAATAACATTCCGCCCTTGTATTTATCCACTTCACAGCCCGGTGCGCGGTAACCAAAGGCAAAGCCTGCGGCACACCCGACCACAAGGAAGGAAACCGTCCATAGCAATGCCATCAGCCACGAGGGTGGAACCAGTTCATTGACGCCGAGTGACAAGAGCATTACGTGCGGTGCTCCCACAAAAAAGCGCACAAGCATTCCGCCTATCATCAATCCCCCGCCCATCAGTACCATCCAAAGCGGATTGGTATGCTCCATTTCCATATTGAGCCACGCACCAACGGTCATTCGGCCATATTTCTTCTTATACAAAAAACAGCACCTCCCGAAAGATGCTGTTTTTTTGTGCACCTCTCCCTACAACCTATGAGGGAAAGATGCTATTTATGCGCCACGCCACCATTTCCAAGGAATCGGAATTTCGTGTTCTTCCTCTTCCAATTCTTCTTCTGCGTTATTCCTTTGCGTGTGTATCGTGCAAGAACGGTTGAATTGCTCTTTGTTACCCGATGTTCCGCAAAAATCCGGCAAATTTGCGGCAAAATAGGCTTCGTTGGGGTTAGAATTTGGAGAAATCTCTTTTGCATCTCCTCGCCAAACGTATTCGGCATCGCTGATGCGAACCTGCTTTGGGAAATGCCGATCGACTTGAATAAGCCCAGCCTCTTCCCTTTCTTCATCCGGGCAAAGCCCGTGGCAGATGCCGCCTGCTTTGCAGACCTCACAAAGAACGTGACGTTTGCAAAAGGTATTGGGAAGTGTATTTGCCGTGAACCATCCCGACTCGATGCGGTTGCCGCGAGGGTCTTTTTGACAAGCGGAAGATAAAAGCTCTCCCGAATCGCGGCAATAGTTTGCCTTTACGACCGTGCTTGGAATTTCAAAATCGCGTTTTTCCTCTCGTTCCCTCACAATTTGCCGCATTACAGTGTTCCAAATATTGGTACAGAGATTGCGCCCCTCAAGTGTTTCGGGATATTCGTAGCCACACCAAACACCGCAAACGAGCGATGGCGTGTAACCGACAAACCAACGGTCGTGATCGTTTTGCGTGGTTCCCGTTTTGCCTGCACAAGCGCAGAGATTTTGCAACGTGACAGCCGAGGATGTGCCATACTCAATAACACCTTCGAGTAGCTTTGTCATAATAGCAGCGGTTTCGGGCGAAAGGATGCGCTCGGCTTCATCCGCGCGTGAAAGCAGAATTTTCCCCTCACTATCAACCACACGGTAATAGGAACGGTATGGATGATATATTCCACCATCTGCCAATGCGGTATAAGCTGTTGTTAATTCGCGCAGAGTAATACCGTAGTTGAGCTGCCCCAAGCCAAGAGCCGCCCAGTCGCAATCGTTGGCTGTGGATGTGGAAACAAGGTCAAGGCGAAAGCGGTCTTTTCCATAAGAATAAGCGCGTGCAAGCCCCAAATCTTCAAGGACACGCAGAGCAACGGTGTTTGTGGAATGGGCAACAGCATACGAGACATTAGTAAGTCCTCGATAAACGTTGTTGGCATTCTTAGGCCACGCGGAGCGTCCGTTTGCATCAAACTTGATTGGAACGTCGTCATAAACGCTTGCCCAGTTAATAATGCCCTCCTCAAGTGCGGGCGCATAAACGGTAAGCGGCTTGATAGTCGAACCCGGAGCACGCTTGGTTTGCGTTGCAAAATTTTGCAGGCGGTTACCTTTCTTTTCACCAACGGCGCCTGCAACACCGAGGATATCTCCTGTTTTGCTGTCAATGACAATCAAAGCCGACTGTGCCGTCTCTCCTTTTTGATTTGTAGGCATACGAACTGACGTGCGATAATATTCCTCAACAGTCTTTTGAATATCCTTATCCATCGCCATATCGATATGGAGTCCACCCGTGTAAAAAAGGTGTGAGGCAGCAGAACGGCTCATTCCGTACTTCTCTACAAGGTCATCAATCACATCCTCGGCAACCATATCGGTATACCAAGAATTCGCGCTCCCATTGCTTGGCGTTTTTACTCTTAACAGCGTCTCTGTAGATAAACAAGTTGTGTATTGCATATTGTCAAGGTAACCTTGTGCGTGCATTTGCGAGAGAATGAGGTCGCGGCGAGCGCGATTATTTTTGGGATGCCGAATGGGGTTGTAATAGCTTGGATTGTTGGTAATAGCAACGATTGCCGCACATTCTTCGGTTGTCAATTCCGAAACTGTTTTAGAGAAATAATGCTCGGCTGCTGCTGCGATGCCGTCGCATTGATCGGAGAAATGTACCACGTTTAAATAAAGCTCCAAAATTTCGGTTTTATCAAGCTTACGCTCTAGGTCTCGCGCCCATAAAATCTCTTGCACCTTCCGCTTCCACGTAGGGGCATTTTCTCCTGTTAGATTTTTGATCAACTGCTGTGTCAAGGTCGAACCGCCAAAGTGCCCGTCTCCACCAAAAAGATAATTCGCAGCAGCTGCAAACGTGCGGTACCAATCTACACCTCGATGCTCAAAAAAACGTTTATCCTCAATAGCGACAACGGCATCTATCATTGCTTGCGGTATTTCATTGTAAGAGACGTACGAGCTTTGCTTTCCTGCCCAAACGTCATCAGTGACTTCCATACGCTCGCCTGTGCGGTTTGTGCGGTCACTAAATTGATAAATATAGAAGCTTGGAGAACGCGGTTGCGCTCCAAGAGTTGGCAAAAGCTCATCGGCAGAGGCAGAAAAGTTCCAAGTTACATAAAACGCAACACAAACAGCTATTAAAAGCGACACCCATAAAACAATCGATACCGAAACCCAAATAAACCGTCGCAAAACAGATTTTACACGTCTTCCTTTTCCCATTTTTCTCTCCTTTATTTTTTTGTTAGTATTTCACGCAGCAGCGTATATCAATCACAAAAGCGGGTATGCTATCTTTACCGATATTACAAAATTTTGCGATGGGAGAAAAGAAATGGACATAACAAAAATTTTTGCGGTACTTTGCGGCTTTTTGCTCATTATTTGCCTTACCCTTTCGATTACCTGTCTTGTGGTAATGCGAAATGCAGTAGAAGAAACCGCTGTTTGGCAAGGTCGCGCCGAAGCGCTCGTAAATGAATTGAATGGATGCGTAGAAGCTATGAAGAACATAGAAAGCGAGGATTTACCCGTACTTGCCCCCAATGACACCGACAAAGAAACCGAGCAAACGCGTTATTGCTTGAGATTAAACGAAAACGGCATTGGTATTTATGATGCCGATGGATATCTGCTCAAACGCTTGGAAACCAACGCCAATCTCTTGCCGGCAAAGGAACGCGAGCGACTCACCGTTGGCATTTGGGTAGAATCTTGGGTAAATATGCAAAAACTAATACAAGACTACGAATGAAAGAATCCCAACCGAAAAGCGGTTGGGATTCTTCTTTATGTTTCATTTCCTTCCACTCCGCCGCGCAAAAGGACAGAATAGCAAGCATCATCATCGAGTGAAACGTTTACTCCATCTATATGCAAAAAGCGTGCTTGGGCGAAATTGTAGGTGGAAATTGGACGGTCAAGTGCATCGTTGGATTGTGCGCTGACAAGTATTTCGTCACCGTCTCTACCTGTAATGATAACGGTATGATACCAATCCTCGTCGGCATTGGCATACTGCACAACGTCGCCAAGCTCCGCCCTCTCGCGTGGAACCTCGGTGGCAAACGGACCGACACCGCCATTTTGCTCTGCAAATTTTTGAGTGAGAAAATCATAAAAGGCTTCTACACTGCTCCATGCAGGGGCTCTGTCATCGGGAGAGATGTAATACCACCCGACTCCGGGGGTGTAATTCATTGTGCAACTCCCCGCCAGCAAGCATTGAGAAACAAAATTGGTGCAGTTGCCGCCAATTCCCGTAAAATCATAAAAGAGTGGATTTCTTGAAAGTGCCCACGTTTTGGCATACTCCACGGCGCGTGCCCTGTTATAGGGTTTTTGTATCAGCATAATTAAACGCCTCCTTACATAATCTACATATAGTGTATGCAAGAAGGCGTTAATGTGATTTATATTTATTTAATGTATGTATCTAAGATGTCTTTGATATCTTTCATCGTAACATATTGTGGTTCTGTTCCACCGCCAACAACCAATATATAGTGTTCGTTAGAATCGATATCCTTTACATAAAGAACAAGGCAATGATTTTTTACACCGTCATTTTCTAAATACCCTGTTTTGCCTGCTAAAATTTTTGCTGTTTGCAGCTTGAAGGGCGTTTTATAATTCTTCTCATAGGAATACATGCGACTATTCTCGTGTGTTCCAAAAAGTGTGCTATAGAAGGTGATCGGGAAGGATGGCTTGTATTCACCTGTTGAGCTATACCCTGCCGCGGTAGATTGGTGAACTTCCTTACTTAAGGTTGAACGTACCAAATCATTTTTCATAGCGTATGCCATAATTTGGGACATATCTTCAGCAGTTGTGTAATTATCTTGACTTTCGTTACCAACGGGATTGTCAAAATGTGTATTTTCGAGTCCCAATTCTTCTACTTTCTCGTTCATCCAAGACACAAACTGTTCCTCGGTTCCTGCCAAATACAAAACCACCGGCAATACACAGTCGGATGCGGACTTCAGCCCAATACCGTACAAAAGATCGTTGATCTTATATTCGTCATCCGGATCAATTCCATAATTTGTACTGCCGGAATAACTCCCTGTCCTGACATAATCGTACATTTCAGAGGTAAAGGTAAGCGTCTTATTCAAATCAGCCTCGGTCAGGCGCTCGCACATTACAATAAGCGTCATGACCTTTGTCATAGAAGCAGGAGAAAAGCGCGTTTTGGAAGAACGAGAAGCTATGATCTCTCCGGTCCTTTCATTGGTTAAAACTATATATTGCGAAGAGGTATCAAAAGAAACCGTCTGAGAGTTCTCACTGAAGTATGGCTTATTCGTCAGCGGTGCCGTCGGGATGTCGGTAGATGGTGGCGTTGTGACTTGTGGACGGGGTTCTTGGTCACTCTCGCAAGAACGAAACGTTAATATGCTGACGGTAAATATCAAAAAAACGGAGAGACAAAGCAAAAAAATTGCCATAATCGCTTCGCTATCAAAATTCTTTTTTGTCTGTTTAGGGGTCTTGGTTTCGTTCACGCGCTCTGCTCCCTTCTCTGATTTTTCACTATTAAAATTGTACCATAAAAAGCACCTTGTTGCAAGACATTTTAAAAAGTTTTTAAAACTTTTTTGAGAATTTGAGAAAATAAGCCAAAATTTGTTGACAATGCAAAAAAACTGTGATACAATTAAATTAGAATATTTTTAATTACTAATGGAGGTCTATTATGGGATTGTTTAACAAGAAAAAAACTGAAGAAATCAAAAAGGAAACGGCCAAGGCTTCTGCTGCCGAAAAGAAAGGACCGTCCATACATAACGTAAAGGTTCCCACTGCGAAAGCTGCTCCCGCTAAAGCCGCTCCTGCTGCAAAGCCTGCCGCAAAGGCTGCGCCCTCTGCTACAAAAGTAGCTGCAAAGCCCACCGCAAAGGCTGCTCCCGCTAAGGCACCTGCAAAGGCTACTCCTGCTAAAGCACCCGCCGCAAAGACTCCTGCTGCAAAGGCTCCTACTACAAAAGCACCCGCTGCCAAGGCCACTGCAAGTGTTGGCAAAACGGTTCCTATGTCTAAGGTTCCCGAGGGCGTTACCATCGTTCCCCGCCCCTTCTTTATGAAAACAGATGAGGATGTACGTTTGGCATTTGACCAAGCTATTGCCGAAGCTGATGCTCAAATTTTGAGGAACGGTGCTAAAGCTGTTGGTAAGTATGAGTTCGAGCTTGAGGTTGACGGTTTCCACTTCTACCTCATTGCAAACAACGGTCAGGTTCTTTTCGATAGCCCCAGCTTCACCACGTTGGTTGGCGCTCTTAAGGGCATTGAAACCTTTAAAAAGACGGTTGCGGAAGGTGAATTTGATATTCGCGCCGACAAGTACAACCGTTACCGCTTTGTTTTGGCTCGTAAATACTACGGCGAAAACTACGATAGCAAGGATAGATGCCAAAAATGTGCCGAGTCTGTGAAGAACTTTGCAAACAATGCACGCATCATTCGCTACACCCCTACCAAGGAAGCTCTTGCTACCTTTGAGGCTGCAAAGGCTACCAAGAGAACGCCCGATGAAATCGACTGGAAAGCAGTTGAAAAGCTTGAAGAAAAAACACCCAAGATGGGTAAGTTTGAAATTTGTAAGGAAAATGACCAATATGCATTCTATCTGCTTGCAAACAATGGTCAAATCCTCTACTCCAGTCGCCTCTATGCAAACGAATCCGCTTGCCGCAAGGGTATCGAATCCTTTAAGCGTGCCGCTTACGTTGGTAACTTCTTTGTCGACCGCGACAAGTTTGGCAACTACCGCTACGTATTGAAGAACATTGGCTCTGCCCCTGCATTCATCGGCGAGTCTTACGACAACAAGCCCCAATGCGAAAAGATTATCGAATCGGTAAAGAAGTTTATCGTTTCGGCTTCTATCGAGCTCGAGGCATAATATAACGAAAAAAGGTCTTGGATTTTCCAAGGCCTTTTTTGCTTTACAAAAACAAAAAAGCCGCGTTCGCGGCTTTTTTACTTGCTGTTTGATTAGTTGTTGGTAACGATAACAAGCGCTACGGTAAGAATAACTACCAAAATGGAAACAACAACCGTCAATTTAGAAAGCAGCTTATCGAGAGACGAACCCTTGCTCTTACCAAAGAAGGTCTCAGCGCCACCGGCAATGGTACCGGAGAGGCGAGTATCCTTAGAAGATTGGAAAAGAACCATAACCGTCAGTGCTAAGGAAAGCACGATCAGCGCAATACCCAAAACGAGTTCCATAATTTTATACCTCCAAAAACATTTCAAGCCCATTTTGACATGGGGCAATAATCACTTTTCATATTATAGCATAATTCTTTTGAAATTGCAATAGTTTTTTTTATTTTTATGTTATTTTTTTAGATATTTATGGGAATTTGTCAAAACACCCATAGCATTTGCAAGCTCGTGAACGGTATCCGATGCGACCATACAAACAGTTCCCTGCTTTTGTGCCGCAAGCTCGCCTGCCATTCCCGCAAGATACGCTCCCGAAGCAACCGTCAACACATTCGCTTCAAGATAACCACATAGTCCCGCCAATACACCAGCCAAAACGTCACCGCTACCTGCGGTTGCCATTCCCGCGCTTCCGCGGTTGGATAAGTAGACCGCGTCACCGTCGGTAACAACGGTAGTGCATCCCTTGAGGAGCAAAATCACGCCGTATTCCTTGGCGAATGCTTTAGCGTGGGTGATAGGGTTCTTTTCAATCTCGGATATTGAAAGCCCCGAAAGACGCGAGAACTCCATTAGGTGCGGTGTTAGGATAACGGGAGCCTTGGCATTTTTGAGCAAGGTCAAATCCATTTTAGAAAGCGTATTCAAGCCATCCGCATCAATAATGAGAGGCCGACGCGCGTTTTTGAGAAGATACGAAAGGATTTCTTTGTAAGCTTCGGAGCTTCCCCATCCCATTCCAATTGCGACCGATGCGTAGCGTGCAAGGATGCCGTCAAGAATTTTCGAATCGAAAATCATTTTTCCGTTCTTATCTGCGGGAATCGGTAAAAGTGTGCTTTCAAGCAGATGCGGTGCTACGGCTTGTGCAATCGATTCGGGAACCGCAAGAGTGACCACGCCGCATCCTGCGCGCAGCGCTGCCGCGCTCATATTGGCGAGTTTGCAAGCTCCCGCATACTCCACACTTCCACCCATAACGGCTACGTAGCCGTAATCGCCTTTGTGCACATAGTTTTGGCGAGGTGCAAAGAGATTGGCAACGTCGCCTTCTTCCAAAAGATAGATCTTTTCATCGGGTGTCACTATACCAATATCGATACAAGTATGCTTCTCGATAACGTCTTTGGCCCGTGCCAAAAAATGCCCCGCCTTATAGCTTTGAATAGCAACGGTTAGGTTGGAATGAATGCAGGGTTCGCCCAATCCGTTATCGGTACCAAGACCGCTATTGATGTCGGCGCTGATGATGGGCTTACCGCTTTTGTTCATCGCTTCGATGAGGGATGCGGCATCATCCTTTAACCTTCCGCAAAAGCCGATGCCGAAAACGCAATCGACAATTTGACTGTAAGCTGAAAAATCAAAAGAACCGCTCCAAATTGTGTGAGAAATCCCCTTCTCTTTGCAACAGTCAAAATAGTATTGTCCGTCTTTTGAGAAACGGTTAGAGAGGAGAAGCAGCTCGCACGCAAGATTGGCATTGTGCATAAGCATAGCAAGTGCATAGCCGTCGCCTGCATTGTTGCCGCTACCGCAAACAATCAGTGTTTTACCGCTCCAAAGGTAGCTTTTAAGTATTCCTTTAGCTGCACGTAACATCAGTTCGCGACCTGATATACCTCTTGCAATGGTAGCCGCATCACTTTGTTCCATGGTTCTTTGTGTAATGATGGGTAGCATTTATGCCCTCCTTTCCTTCCTTTTTATATATTTTATCATATCCTAAGCTGTCTGTCAAGAAATTACCATATTTTTAGGGGTTCCCTTTTTGCACTTTTGGGATTATAATGATAGTAACCAAAAATACTTTTGCCGAAAGGAGTGATTTTGCGTGGAACTGATACGCATCAGTGACAGCAAGCTAAAGGTTATGTTGACTCCGACGGATATGCGCCAATTTGAACTTTGTGCCGACAATTTTTACGATGACAGTGAAAAGATGCACCGCTCGTTCCGTTTGCTTCTTGACGAGGTCAGAAGGCAAAGCGGATTTGAAGCTGACGACCATCGCATCTCGGTACAATACTTCCCCTCGCGCGAGGGGGGGTGTGAGATGTTCATCAGCAATCTTTCCCTCGAAAGAGAAAGTACAACTTGCGCCTTGACACCCGCACAAGGGATGCACCCCGCAACGCACACCCGCGGAAGCTTTTGCCGCTCGTTTGCCTACCGCTTTGACGGACTTGAGGAGTTGCTCTCTGTTTGCCGTCGTCTTCTGCCTTTGGATTACATAAGTGCCAGCAGTGCTTGGCGAGACGACGTCGGGAGATATTATTTGATTTTGAATACCTTTGCCGCATCTCCCTTTGCAATGCCGGAAGAGCTCTACTTTGTTGTGGAGTACGGACATCTCGAAAACGCCGCACAGCTTCGTCTTTACCTTTCCGAGCACGGCGAGGTGGTTTGTGCTGAGGATGCCGTTGGCACGCTTGGAGCAATAGCTTAAAACACAGAGGGCTGACTCGTTTTGAGTCAGCCCTCTGTGTTTTTTTAACAAAGTTAAAACGTCATCGTCATTTGGTCAGTCTCATTGATGTTATCGAGAACACCGTTGGCGCGGAGCATTTCGATGACCGATTTGGAGATCTTTGCACGGATCTGCAAGTCCTCTACCGAGAAGAAGGGTTCTTCATCGCGTGCTTTGATGATGTTCTGTGCCGCGTTCTCTCCAAGTCCGGGAAGTGACGAAAACGGCATACGGATAGCACCGTTTTCGGGTTGGAAGATAAATGCGTGAGACTTTTGCAAATCGACAGGCAGGAACTTGATGCCGCGTGCCATGGCTTCCAACGTCAGCTGCCATACGGAAACGCTGCTCTGCTCCTTTTGCGAGGCCTCTTTGCCGCGTCTTTGAATATCACGCAACAGCGCAACCACGCTCTGTCTTCCTCCGCCTGCCACCTGCGCATCAAAGCCGTTGGGAGCCACGGTGAACATGGTGCAATAGAAGGCTACCGGTTGATGCACCTTATACCACGCAAGACGAATTGCTGACATAACGTATCCCGCCGCGTGCGCCTTGGGGAAAAGATACTTTATCTTTTTACAAGATGCAATATACCATTCGGGAACGTTATGCGCGCGCATATCCTCTTCCCATCCGGGCGTGAGCCCCTTGCCCTTACGAACCGCTTCCATGATTTTGAACGCAGTTGCGTTTTCAAGGCCGTAACGGATCATATCC
>JAZQKM010000100.1:0-2932 GCA_045542155.1 Eubacteriales bacterium | reverse complement strand
CGATATCATTGTATTAAAATAGCAGGTCTTTCAACCCACCAATCTAATCTTGTTTACATCGAGCTTTGCTCTTAGCAATTTTACTTTTGTTGAGTAGTATTCTCTTTGAATTGTTCGAGATCCAATACACATACTATTTTTAGCTTTGTACTTCTCTCTTGTTGTTCAATTTTCAATGACCGTGCGTCGCCATTTTGCGCGGCGACTTTGATATTATACCACATCCAAAACCCTTTGTCAATACCTTTTGCGAAACTTTTTTCACTTTTTTGATATTTTTTTGCGGTTGCTTGATGTGATGTCGCACATTTGGGCGACTTGCGCTATTATACCATGATATTTTTCAGTTGTCAAGTATAATTTTGGCTTTTTTTACCCTTTTTATGCATTTTTGGCGTTCTGCCCCAAATATATACGACAAAACGGACGACTTTTTTGTAGAAAAAGTAAAAAGTCATCGGCAACCGTTATAAAAGCGCGAAAAAGGGCGGTTTTTCTACCTTATTATATATACGCGTGCGCGGGGGGAAAATCAAAGAAAACGGACGCGTTCAAATAACGCATCCGTTTTTTCTTTCCTTATTATATTGTGTGCTCAATGCACGTCTCTTCTGCCTTCGAGGGCGCGATAGAGGGTGACTTCATCGGCGTATTCGAGGTCGGCTCCTACGGGAACTCCGTAGGCAAGGCGCGTGACGCGCACGCCGAAAGGCTGGAGCAGACGCGAGAGATACATTGCAGTTGCCTCGCCCTCGACCGTGGGATTGGTGGCAACAATGACCTCGCCAACCTCTCCCGTGCCAACACGTGCGAGCAGTTCTTTGATTTTGAGTTGCTCTGGCGTGATGCCGTTCATGGGAGAGATCAAACCGTGCAAAACGTGATACGTGCCGCGATATTCGCGTACTTTTTCCATTGCGAGCACAGTTCTCGCATCGGTGACAACACAGATAACAGAACGGTCGCGCTCCTCATCAGCACAAATCGGGCAAACCTCGCGGTCGGTCAAGTTTTGACAGACGGGGCAAAGATGGATCTTCTCTTTTGCATCTAAAATAGCGCGCGCAAAGTCCTCGGCTTCCTCGACGTCGAGTTCGAGGACGGAAAACGCCATACGCATAGCTGTTTTTTTGCCTACGCCCTCGAGTCTGCCGAATTTTTCGGCAAGCCTTGCGAGGGATTCGATGTATTCTGCCATAGATTAGAACAGTCCGGGCATATTCATCGGACCCGTGATCTTGCCCAACTCCTCGCTGTTGGTCTCTTCTACTCTCTTGTTGGCTTCGTTTACAGCCGCTACGAGAATATCGGAGAGGGTTTCGATGTCGTCAGGATCTACGATTTCGGGTTTGAGGTCGATGGCAAGGATCTCTTTTTTGCCGTTGATCTTTACGTTCACAACGCCGCCGCCTGCGGAAATGTCGTATTCACGTGCGTCGAGTTCCTCTTGCTTTGCTGCCATATCCTCTTGCATTTTCTGCGCTTGACGCAGCATTGCTTGCATATTTTGCGGGCCGCCGCCCATACCCTTTGGAATGTTTGCTCTCATGGTTGTTCTCCTTTTATATATGTGTTTTTTATAGACGTGTGTTAGTTTTCGGTGGCTTCGATGATTTCATCAATAACCGATGCATCGGCACGTTTTTCGGCAATTTCAAAAATAAGTTCACGGTCGCCGACCTCACGCTTCAGGATTGCAGAAGCGGCAGTACGCAAACGGTCACGAGCTTCTCCCTGCTCCATCATCTGCATAGAAAAGGAATCGCCAAAGCGGACGATAACCTTGCCATCCTCTGTTTCATAGGCGCGCGAGGATTTGACAAAGCTTGCACGCATAGGGTCGCTACGGCTAATGCGCTCGACAACTTCCATCCAGTTACGAATGGCTCGCAGCGTGCGCGTAGGTGCAGGTGCGGACGCAGGTACAGGTGCGGGCGTTGGCTTTTTCTCTGCTGCGGGGACAGTTTTCGACTCTGCTTTTTGAGGTGCTTCTGCCGTTTTTTGCACAACAGGTGTTGATTTTTCGGGTTTTTCCTGCTTTGCAGGGGATGTTGGAATGATGCCTGTGTCAAGGCGTTCCTCAAGCTGTGCGATGCGAGATAGCATCGCCTCGGGAGAGGTATCGAGTGCCGCATCACACATGCGAACAAGTGTCATTTCGGCAATGACGCGCTTGACGGAGTTTGCCTTGTTCATAGCAAACAATGCTTCTTCAAGCAGCTTACAATGGCGGATCAAGGTCTCCTTGCGGAAGAGAGATGTGACCTCTTTCATTTCAGCCGCCTCGTGGTCGGTCAAATCGAGGTATGCTACCGCATTTTGCGTGGTTTTGAGAATGAGCATATCGCGCCAAATGGAGATAAGGTCCTGCCAGAAAACGCTGATGTCCTTGGAAGAACGCACAACGGCGGCAATCTGCTCAAAGAGTGCATCGTAGTTGCTTTCGGCAACGGCGCGCACGGTTTCGATCATTGCTTCTCTGCCCGTAATACCGACCGTTTCGGCAACGACGTCCGGCGTGACAGCTCGTCCGCCTCCGGCGCAGAGCTCAAGTAAGCTAATGGCATCACGCATACCGCCCTGGGCAAGCTTTGCAAGCATGCGTGCGGACTCGGCATCAAGTGAAATGCCCTCTTCTTTCGCGATATACGTCAGTCGATTTACAAGCACGTCTGTTGAAATACGGCGAAAATCGAAGCGTTGGCAACGGGAAATAATGGTGGCAGGGAGCTTTTGCAGCTCGGTGGTCGCCAAAATGAAAATGACGTGTTCGGGGGGCTCGTCCAGCGTTTTGAGCAGTGCGTTGAATGCACTTGCGGAAAGCATATGAACCTCGTCGATGATATAGACACGATAGCGCATACTCGAGGGCGAATAAACAACCTCATCGCGAATGTCGCGGATGTTGTCGACACCGTTGTTGGATGCAGCA
>JAZQKM010000099.1:0-3107 GCA_045542155.1 Eubacteriales bacterium | reverse complement strand
CTCGCATACCGAAACACTCTCCCGTCTTGCCGATCTCGGCTTCCACACACTCGAAAACACAACCGTTTCGAGCTCTGCCGAGGGCATTATTGCCCACATCGAGCAGCTTGGCAAGCTCCGCGACGGACTTGCCTACGATATTGACGGTGTTGTAATTAAGATCAACGATCTTGCAACACGCCGCGTGCTTGGTGAGGGAACCAACACACCCAAGTGGGCGGTTGCATATAAGTTCCCACCCGAGCAAAAGCAGACCAAGCTTGAGGATATCGTGATTGCCGTTGGCAGAACGGGTGTTCTGACGCCTACGGCGGTGCTTTCCCCCGTGCGCTTGGCGGGAACGACCGTCTCGCGTGCAACACTCCACAATCTCGAACTCATCCGCGAGCGCGATATTCGCATTGGTGACATCGTAACCGTGCAAAAAGCGGGGGATATCATCCCCGAGGTCGTAAAATCCCACCCCGAGCTTCGCGCACCCGATGTTAAGGAATTCTTTATGCCCGAATTTTGTCCCTCTTGCGGAGAACCCGTTTTTTACGATGCCGACGAGGGCGCGGCGACACGATGCACAAACAGCCGATGCCCCGCACAGCTTTCGCGTAGCATCGAGCATTTTGCATCCAAGGATGCAATGAGCATCGACGGTCTCGGTCCGCAAATTGTAGAAGCACTCTTAAAGGCAGGGCTCATCACCGATGCGGCAGACCTTTACGCGCTTTCTGTCAAGGACGTTGCAGAAATGGAAAGAATGGGCGAAAAATCCGCGCAAAATCTTATAGATGCTATCGAAAAATCGAAAAATGCAGGGCTTGAGCGTCTCATTTACGCACTTGGTATTCGCAACGTGGGTGAGGTCGCGGCAGCGGCACTTGCGGCACATTACGGCACGCTCGAAGCCGTACAGAATGCAACCGTAGAAGAACTCTGCAGCATCGAAGACTTTGGACAGATTACGGCGGAATGTGTTACCAACTTCTTTTCGCATCCGCAAAACATCGATTTGTGCGAGCGTTTGAGGGCGGCAGGTCTTTTGACCGTTTCCACCGCAAAACCCGCAGACGACCTTTTCAAAGGTCTTACCTTTGTGCTCACGGGCACGCTCCCCACAATGTCGCGTGACGAGGCGGGGGAAAAGATCAAAGCCGCGGGTGGAAAGGTTTCGGGCAGTGTTTCGGCAAAGACGCACTTTGTGGTAGCGGGCGAGGCGGCAGGCTCCAAGCTGACTAAAGCACGCGCGCTTGGTGTTCCCGTTATCGACGAGGAAACGCTCCTTCGTATGATTGAAGAGAGGACAACAACTCCATAAAATAGAGAACCGATGCTGCGGCGTCGGTTCTTTTTTTAGAAACTTTTGCGTAAATGTAGCAAAAGGATTTAAAAATTTAAACAAGATTGATATACACGGTCTGTTTTCCGTTTATTGGGATAGAGGATGAGCTTTTTGTCTAAAATTATTTTACAAAACAACCAATAAGTTCTTGACATTTCCTAAATATTCGATTATAATAAATATATAGCAAAAAGCCAAAAAGACAGGAGGTAAAAATGAAAAAACGGATTTTGACACAAATCATTTTGTTGCTTTTGGTTGCTACTATGTGCGTGCTTTCGTCCTGCAACATGGAGCAATTCCGCGGGGAGCAAGGTGCTACCGGTGAAAAAGGTGACACGGGCGCCACAGGCAACGGCATTGCAAGCATCACCACCGAAAAGGTGGACGGCGGAACCAAGGTGATTATCAAATACACCGATTCTTCTATGCCGAACGTCGAATTTGTCATTCCCGATGGCGAAAAAGGCGAACAAGGTGACAAAGGTGAAAAGGGTGACCAGGGTGACAAAGGTGATGACGGTGAAAAAGGCGACAAGGGTGACACAGGTGACACCGGTCGCGGCATTCTCAAAACCGAAATTATCGACGGATGCTTGTGGATCACTTTTACCGATGATCCCGAAAATCCCGTAAACATTGGCAGAGTTGTTCCCGAAGAAACCACTTCTCCCGAGGATGAGCCCGATGAGGACGAAACGCCCGAAAAAATAGATATGAAGGGGTATACATACAAGGCATACGTTCGCTATTTTTCGGGAGACGATCCCGATGTGCATCAAGCACAAGTTGCAAACGGCAACAATGATTATTACTGTGTCGATTTTTGGGTAGATGCCGAGCATAGCGAAAACGACGTAATTTCCTACGCTGTTTATAACAGAAACCAACAAATCGAGAATGACTACAACTGCAAAATCCAACAAATCCCCTCTGAGGGCAGTCAAATTGATCATTTGCGTGCCTGCTATACGAGTGGTGATGGCTACGATTTAACCATTATTATGGCAAGAGCTGCAGCACAGGCGGCAACCTGCGGTTTGCTGAAAAACCTCAAGGGCAGCACGTATTTGGATTTGAGCAATCCTTCCTTTGACCAAAATTCTGTCAAGGAGCTTTCTGTTGAAAATAAGCTTTATTTTTTGAGCGGCGACATGAACATTTCCACCATGGATGTTCTTCCTCTTACCGTTGTCAATATGGAGTTCTACGAGAATATTGCTGATGTTGTGGTTGAAGAATTTGGTTATGACACCTCTTACCAAAACATTTACAACGTTGTTCAAAGCGGAAAATGGACAATGGATACCATGATGCAAATTGCAGAGATAGCCAATGTTGATATGGATTATAGCGACGGCACTTTGAGCGCTATTGATAAAGGGGATTCTATTGGATATTACCAATACCTCAATTCTTCCATTTGGTATTACTACGGTTCGGGCGGTCGCATCACCCAAAAGAACGCTCGCAATCTTCCCGAATTTGCGGTTCAGAGTTGGAAGAACGAGGAAATTTACAATTATCTGTTTGATAGATTCAATCGCAATTACGGCGGATATTGGGTTCCGCAAGGCGGATCTGACACGATCAACCAAAACTTCCTGACCGGTCAAGTTTTGTTTACCGATATGTCGCTCTTTAATGTTCGAACCGAAATTTATTACAATGCGAATTTTGAGTACGGCATTCTTCCTCTTCCCGTTTTAGAAGAGGGAATGGACTATCAAAGTGTTGTTTACTTTAACAACTGGGCACACCTTTGGGCAATTCC
>JAZQKM010000098.1:0-4481 GCA_045542155.1 Eubacteriales bacterium | reverse complement strand
ATGACGGCTTCCTCTGCCGCTGCGGCGCGCGGATGCTGTGCCGCCTCGGGGTTGACACGGTCACCAAAGTTCTTTACGGTTGCCTGCGCCTCGCGCGTGTCGCGTGCGGCTTGCTCGCGGCGGTTACGGCGGCGATATTGCTCAACACTGTTGCGCAATACCTCGATGGGAAGCTCCAATTTGGAGGTGGTGTATGACAGATACACCTCACGCTCAATAGGCGAGGAGTATTCCGCTACCGTGGCGCAAAGCTCGTTCGATGCACGGATCTTATCACTTCCCTCACCAAGATCGTAACGGGAAAGGATGCGGTCTGCCTTGTATTCAAATCCCGTTTTGCTATCCTCCAGAACGCGGCGGAAGCGGTCAGGACCGAATTTTTGAATATATTCGTCGGGGTCCTTTGCGCCGCTCAATTTGAGCACGCGCACGTCGATGCCTACCTCGCCAAGCATACGCATTGCCTTGTTGGCGGCGTTTTGCCCTGCCTCGTCGGCATCGTAGGAAATCACGACACGTTGCGTGTATTTGGAAAGGATGCGCGCGTGGTCGGCGGTGATGGCGGTACCAAGCGTTGCCACGGCGTTCTCAAACCCTGCGGCGTGCAGGGCGATGACGTCCATATATCCTTCGCAAAGGATCACGCGTTCGGAGCAGCAGTTCTTTGCATAGTTGAGCGCGAACAGATGACGGCTCTTTTTGAATGCGGGGGTATCGGATGAGTTGAGATATTTGGGCTTGGAGTCATCCATCACGCGTCCGCCAAAGGCGACAACGTTGCCCGACGTATCAATAATGGGAAACATGACGCGATTGCGGAAAAGGTCGTACACGTTGCCCTTTTGACTGCGTCCGCAAAGATATGCGGCAATGAGCTCATCATCGGTGTAGCCTTTTTGATGCATATGCTTCCTCAGTGCGCCAAAATCGTTTGGTGCATAACCCAAGCCGAAATGCTTGATGGTTGCCTCACTTAGTCGGCGTTGGCGTTTGAAATAGTCCATACCGACAGCACCGATGCGAGGGTCGAACAAACAAGCGCGGAAGAAGCGTGCAGCCTCAAGGTTCATCTCCAGCACACGCTTGCGAGGAACACCCCTCTCTTCGGGTTGTCCCGTCTCGCGCGGAAGCGGTAAGCCCGCACGCGTTGCGAGATGCTCGACGGCTTCGGCAAAATCCATATTCTCGATTTTTTGCACGAAGGTCAAGGCAGAGCCGCCTGCCTGACAACCAAAGCAATAGAACATACGCTTGGCAGGCGTTACGGTAAACGAGGGCGTCTTTTCGCTGTGGAAGGGACATCTACCAATCAAGTTGGCACCCGTACGCTTGAGCGTAACGTAACGACCTACGAGCTCTTCAATGTCAGTTCGGTCGAGAACCTCTTGTATGAAATTTTCGGGGAATCTCACGCACTCGCCTCCCTTCTCGCGTTTTTTGTCAACAGTTTTTGTGCTTATATAAATAAGATACGCAAAAAAAAGAAGATATACTTTTTTTCTTTGCGTATTTTTTGTAATTTATTTGAATTTATTTGAAAAATGTAAATTTATCGGTAATCGAAGCGCTTTCCGCGAACGGTGGGGAGTGCCGAGCCATTGCTGATTTCACGCACACGTGCGAAAACGTCCTCGACTACGGGGTCTTTGACCGAGAACAAAAGTGTTACGCGATCGGCAAACTGTGTATCATCGACAACAGCACCAAAGCGCGGAAGCTCTGCCTGATATTTTTGATAATCGGAATAAGAGCAGACCAACTCCAACTCGGTGTACTGCTCATAGGTGATGATATGTGCCGCATCGAGTGCCAAACGAGCGGTGTGCGAATAGGCGCGCACAAGTCCGCCCGCGCCAAGCAAAATGCCGCCAAAATAACGCGTAACAACGACAACGGCATCGCTCACACCACTCTTGCGAATGGTATCAAGCACGGGAACGCCTGCCGTTCCCTGCGGCTCACCGTCATCGGAATAGCGCGCAACGATTTCTCCCTTTTGCAGATATGCCCACACGTTATGGCGAGCATCGGCATATTCACTTTTCTTCTTTTTGACGTAAGCCAGCGCTTCTTCCTCACTTGAAACAGGGCAAGCGTGGCCGATAAAGACCGATTTCTTTTCCACAAATTCAGCAACACCTTCGTGTTCGAGTGTGGTGTGCAATACCGATTCTGCCATGGGGACCTCCTGCATTTTTATTTGATTGGATAAAATAGTTCGTTTATCAACAAAAACTTTTTAGCCGCTTTTTCTTTGCAAAAAGAAGGCGCAAAGAAAAAGCTTACAAAAAGAAACGCCGAGGAAAATTTCGTCGCCTGCGGGCGACGAGGAGGGCTCCGCGCCCTCCACCTCGCAAGCTTTTGAAAAAGCTTGACCAAAACTTTCCCTTACGTTGTGTGCAATTACTTCACTCTTCCTCTTTTTCGCGCCACGTGGGGTCAAATTCGCGCATCATGCCGTGCGCTTTAGCATCCACCACGGCGGTGGCGATGATCTCATCCGCACCGTATTCTACATCCTCGACAGTCGCATAGGTGTAGAGCGTATTGAGTGCTCCTGCGCGACTGTTGGGAATGTGAAACGTAATGCGCTTTTTGCCTTCGTGAAGAATGGCTTGCATCTCTTCAAGCAAAAGTTCAATTCCTTGCCCCGTTTTTGCCGAAACGGCAACCGTGTGCACGTTCTCGGCACTCTTGCCGGGGCACCAAGGGTCGCTAATACCAAGGTCACACTTGTTAAAAACATATAACGTGGGCTTGCCTGCGGCGCCGAGCTCTTCGAGAAGCTCCTCGGTGACTTTGACCTGCTCAGGGTGCTCGGGGTCTGAAACGTCGATGACAATCATGAGTGCATCGGCATAGACTGCCTCGTCAAGCGTGGACTTAAATGCATGGATAAGATGGTGCGGCAGCTTGCGAATAAAGCCGACTGTGTCGGTGAGCAGAACACTATCTCCGCTCGGCAATTCGTACTTGCGCGTGGTGGGGTCAAGCGTTGCAAAGAGCTTATCCTCGGCAAGAATACCCGCATCTGTCAAACGATTGAGAAGCGTTGACTTGCCCGCGTTGGTGTAACCAACAATGGCAATTTTCGGAATGCCGCTGCGGTCACGTGCCGCACGCATCGTCTTGCGGTTGCCTTCCAGCTCGCGCAGCTCTTCCTCAAGAGCGACAACGCGGCGGTGCATGTGACGACGGTCGGTTTCGAGCTTGCTCTCACCGGGGCCTCTCGTGCCGATACCACCGCCAAGGCGGGACATTTCCACACCGTGACCGGTCAAGCGCGGAGCGGTGTATTTGAGCTGTGCCAATTCAACCTGCAATTTACCCTCGCGGCTGACCGCGTGGAGCGCGAAAATATCGAGAATGAGCATCGAGCGGTCGATAACGCGCACGTCTTTGCCGAGTTCTTCCTCGAGATTGCGAATCTGCGAGGGAGCGAGCTCTTCGTCAAAAACGACGAGTTCGATTTCATTGTCGGCGCAGAGCGCGGCAATCTCCTCGACCTTACCCGAACCGATGAGGGTGCGCGGATTGGGCTTATCCATATTTTGAATGACCTTTGCAAAGCAAACGCCGCCTGCCGTATCGAGCAGACGTTCAAGCTCGCAAAGACTTTTTTCGAGTTCATCCGCCTCGCGTTGATTGGTGCAAACACCGACCAAAAGCGCGCGAATTGCTTGATATTCCATAAAAAGCACCTCCGTATAGAAACAAACATCAACCGACTCGATATTTGTTATTGTTCATCAAGAAGCTCTTTTACTGTGTGGTCTATATAGTCACATACTCCGCGAAAATTATTGTAAATTTCTGCGTTAGGTATTCTGATTACCCGTATTCCATAAGCTTTAAGGCGGTATGTCCGTTCTTGGTCGTATTCTCTTCCTTGTACAGAATAATGTCCCGAGCCATCAAGTTCGACAACCAATTTTGCCTTGGCACAATAAAAGTCAACAATATATTTTCCAATCACTTTTTGTCTAAAAAAGCGAACGGGATATGTACGCAAAAAATCATACCAAAGATGTCTTTCTTCTTTAGTCATATTTTTTCGTAGCATTTTCGCAACGGGAACAAGTTTTGGGTTATACTTGTTTTCCATTTACCTTCTCCATTTCAAGTATGATTTCAACCCCTCCGTCATTTTCTCGCGAAAATGCCACCTCCCCTTGCACAGGGGAGGCTCTCGCGATATGTGCGCCCCCCCAAGAAATAAGAACCAATCAAACCTAGTTATGTTAGCATAAAACAACGCATTATAAAAAGCTGTCACTTTCTTTGTGGGCTCCCCTGTGCAAGGGGAGCTGGCAAGCGTAGCGGGCCTGGGGGGTTGGTTCTAACTACGCATTCTTAAAAAATGTCGCAAAATGTCGTTCTAAAAAACTGAAAGAAAAATGGGCAAGCTGACACGCAGCCTGCCCTTTTTGTACAGAACCGACCCTTGCAGATTACTTCTGGAAAGCAGCGATTCTCTTCTT
>JAZQKM010000097.1:0-3501 GCA_045542155.1 Eubacteriales bacterium | reverse complement strand
CGGATTTATGATCGGTGCAAGCGGATGCACGCTGTGCAAACCTTGTAAGCTCGCAAGCGGTGAGCCGTGTGCGGTTCCCGATATGATGTATTCGTGTATGGCGGCATATTGTATCTGGGTCAAAAAGCTTGCCGAGGATTGTAATATGAATTACGATTACAAAGATAAAATACTGCCGTTCTTCGGTATGTACGTTTTTGATTAAGATATTACCGCAAAAACGCGATAATATAAATAATTGTGCGGATTGAAAAGTTGTCAACTGAGTAAATCAAGGAAATTCGGTACGAATCCGAAACAACCCCCATTTCCGTGTTTGTACTCGGCACAGCCGAGAGCATAAGTCGGAAACCTGTCCGTACATAAAAAATGGAACACATCCTTGGAGAGGAGCGTGTGTTCGGAGGCCGCAGTGCTCTGCGGTGCTTTTCCGGCACGCTCTTTTTGTTTTTGCCGGATATGTCGAAAGGAGGAAAAACGCTCTTCTCATTTTTAGCATCCTCAAAAACAAATGAAAAAGAAAGGACTTGTGTTATGACAAACGCAAAACGAACGACCGCAAAGGTGGTCTCTATGTTGATTGCGATCATAATGGTCGCATCTATGCTTCCCGTTATGGCTTTTGCCGACGGTCAAACAAACAAAACAGGATATGTATATATATCCGCAAGTGATGATCAAAGATTTATTACCGACACAAACGGAAGTCCCGTTGCATTTACTGCCGTTTCCCTCACTGATCTTGCAACCGTAAATCTGAGTGATTACGGACTCGATGATTACGTGTACGACCAAGATGGAGACGGCACTCCCGAAATCACAGCACTTTATCTGTATATCTATGTGCACGAGCAGATGTTAGGGCTTGATTGGAGTGATGTTTATGTCACCGGAGGCGCAGGCAGTATTTATTTTGCCGGCGGACTTTTCGGGTTCTCCGACGAGAACCTTCGTTATGACTTGAACGGAGCATATCCCGCGGTTGACGGTTGGGGACTTACTGCCGACCAAATCGTTCTGACGGACGGTGACTTTATCAACGTTGCCCATTATTCGAGCTGGGCATTCTGGGGCGATAGCACAACAGGATTCCATTATTTCACCGATGCCGAAGGAAATCTCCATCATACGTATACTGTTTCTGCAGGCGAAACTGTAGAGCTTGGCCTCGTTCGCAGCTTCTCCGATTGGATGAATGGCGGAATCGCGGCATTTGCTCCCGAAGCATCCTATGAGGTATATTACGGAAAGACATACGGAACTGCACAAGGCACACTTTCTACCGACGATAATGGTATGTTCAGCGTTACTTTCCCCTCCGACGGCACATGGTACGTTTGGGCTGACGGCGGATACGGTATGGAGAATCCTTCCGACATTGTTTCCGCACCTGCGTTTGCAACCGTTATAGTTGCATCTTCTGCGGCTGATCCCATTGACGTAAACGTAACTCTTTCAGGCAAGGGTAACGTGGTTATGGCAAACCAAACCATTACTGTCATCGACCTCGACGCAAGCGGTGATTTTACTGTAGATGAAGTTTTGTATGCTGCACACGAAAGCGCTTACGAAGGCGGAGCATCTGCAGGATACGGCTCCGCGATGGGCGATTACGGCTTGTATATCACCAAACTTTGGGGCGATGAAAGCGGCAATTACGGTTATTGGCTCAACCATGCTTCTTGCTGGAGTCTTGCTGACCTTGTAAAGGAAGGCGATTCACTGGTTGCCTTCGTTTATCAAAATACAGAAGTATGGGACTCTTACTCTAAATTCTCACAGGAAAGCTACTCCGCACTTGCAGAGGTTTCTGCAACGCTCACTCTTGAAAAAGCAGGCTACGATGAAAATTGGAATACGGTTTTTTCGGCTCATAAGGGCGCAACCATTCAGGTTTATGATTCCGACTTTAAGGCACTTGAGGCAGACTCTTATAAAGTAACCGATAACGGCGACGGAAGCTACAGTGTATCGGTATATGCAACCGGTGTTTATACCGTTGCTGCTTATGATAACACCACTCCTATCGTTCCCGCCGTTTGTACACTTACCGTTACCGATAATGCAGATATTCCTTTTGCAAACGAAGTAGAGGCAAAAATTGATGCCATCGGAACGGTTACCTCCGATGGCAAGGACACGATCGAAGCGGCGCGTAAAGCTTATGATGCTCTGACCGATGCACAAAAATCGCTTGTGGATAACTATGACGTGTTGGTTGAAGCCGAAAAGACTTTGGCAGCTATCAATGCCGATATGGAAGCCGCCGATGCTGCGGAAGAAAAGATTGATGCAATCGGCGCAGTAACCATTCACTCCGCAAATAAGATCAAAGCTGCCCGCACTGCATACGACGCGCTGAGCGACGCACAGAAGCAGTACGTTGAAAACTACAATGCTCTTACCGATGCCGAGAGTAAGATCGCAGATTTGTATATTGAGGCTGCCAAGGCAAACCATAAGGCAATCTATGAAGCAACAGGAAAATATATAAGCGGTCTTGGCACTCCCTCCGTCGGCTCTGTCGGCGGTGAGTGGATGGTGATCGATCTTGTTCGTGCAGGATATCCCTGCCCCGAAGGCTATTATGAGAACGTTGTTGAATATGTAAAAGCAAAGATCAACGCAAACGAACAGCTTCACCGTGCAAAATCCACCGATAATTCCCGTGTGATTCTTGCTCTTACTGCGGCAGGATATGACGTTACTGACGTGGACGGTCACAATTTGCTCATGGGTCTTACCGATATGAGCTATGTTAAGAAACAAGGCATTAACGGTCCGATCTGGGCGCTCATCGCTTTCGATTGCTACGGGTATGCTATTCCAGAAAATCCCAATGCCGCAGATCAGGTTACCCGTGAAAAGCTCATTGCCTACATTCTCGAAAAGCAGTTCGAGGACGGCGGTTGGGCACTTTCCGGTACGAAAGCCGATCCCGACATCACAGGCATGGCAATTCAGTCTCTTGCGCCCTACTACAATACCAATGCCGAGGTTAAGGCAGCCGTTGACAAGGCGCTTGATTGTCTGTCTGCTTTGCAGTATGACAACGGCGGATTCGGTTCCATCGACGGTACCTGCAGTGAATCTTGCGCACAGGTCATCGTTGCTTTGACTGCTCTCGGTATCAACCCCGAAACCGACGCACGCTTTGTGAAAAACGGTGTTTCGGTTCTCGACGCTATGTGTCTGTTTGCAGTAGAAGGAGGCGGTTTCGAGCATATTCCGAGCGGCGGACTCAATGGTATGGCAACCGAGCAGGGACAGTATGCCCTCGCTGCGTACTTCCGTTTCCTGGATGGCCAAACCTCTCTATATGATATGACCGACGTTCAGATCGGCGGCGAAAGCGAGATTCCTCCTCAGACGGGAGATAATAGCAACATTTTACTTTATGGCATTCTTCTGATGGCATCCATGCTCGGCATGGGCGCACTTGTAAGAAAACGCAAACAATTCTGATATTACTGAAAACAGCAGGCTGTTGCAACAAAAAAA
>JAZQKM010000096.1:0-2407 GCA_045542155.1 Eubacteriales bacterium | reverse complement strand
GAGCTCGTCCGGATCGTGGTCACGCAGACGAAGGTTCTCGTCTCTCATACCGAGGTTCAAAAGGAATTGATGGCAGTAGTTCTTCCAATATGCGAACCATTCGAGGTCGGTTCCGGGCTTGCAGAAGAATTCAAGCTCCATTTGTTCGAACTCACGGGTGCGGAAAACGAAGTTACCGGGGGTAATTTCGTTACGGAAGGACTTACCGATTTGCGCGATACCGAAAGGCAGCTTTTTGCGAGTGGTACGCTGTGCTGCGGGGAAGTTTACAAAGATACCCTGTGCGGTATCGGGACGCAGATATACGGTGTTTGTGTTATCCTCGGTAACGCCGATAAAGGTCTTGAACATCAAGTTGAACTTCTTAATGTCAGCAAAATCGTGGCTGCCGCATTGCGGGCAAGCGATTCCCTTTTCCTTGATGTAGGCAGACATCTCTTCAAAGGTCCAAGCGGCAGGATTGTCGTTAAGACCGTTTTGGAATGCGTAATCCTCGATGAGCTTATCAGCGCGGTGACGCATTTTGCACTGCTTGCAGTCCATGAGAGGGTCGGAGAAGCCGCCAACGTGACCGGAAGCCACCCAAGCCTCGGGATTCATAATAATAGCACTGTCAAGACCTACGTTATATTTGCTTTCCTGAACAAACTTCTTCCACCAAGCGCGCTTAACGTTGTTCTTAAACTCAACGCCAAGAGGGCCGTAGTCCCAGGAGTTTGCCAAGCCGCCGTAAATTTCGGAGCCGGGGAAAATGAAGCCACGCGTTTTGCAAAGCGCGACGATTTTGTCCATTGTTTTTTCGGAATTATTCATAACACATCTCCTCTGTGAAAACTATCCTTATTATTGTACCATCTTTTTTTGTTGATGTCAAGAGAGAGCCCGATTTTTATTGGGAAAGTTTTTGTTTTATTTCCCCAGAAAGATTATCTTTGAAATATCGATCAGCTTGATGGCGGGTGAGGTAAGGTAATCTCCAAGAATGGCGTCGTAATTATCCTGCGGAAGATAAGTATCATTGATGTCAACCGAGGGCATTTCACCGTAAATGGCACGCCAAATCATCATGGCACCTACGTACCCTGCCAAGGACGTGCTATGCAAATGTTCGTCGTCATAACAAAAATCCCATTTGTCGCGTCCCTCGGCGATCAATTCATCGATCTCGCGCTTCCAATCCAAGCAAAGCAAGCTAGGGTAAGCGCGTTTTGCGCTCTCAATCATCGCACGGTTCTCATTATGTGCGGGGAAAATGATCAGCTTTGTGCCGGATTTCTCACACGCACGCTTGATAATGCCGAGTTCGTGGTTCATATCCCCATAAAACCCGCACACAAACACGGCGCTCCAATCTCCATTCTCAACACGGTTTATGAAGTATTCATTCGTGGCATACGTTTTGACGGTTGCATATCCCTCAGCAACAGCCATCATCAATTCTCCCTTGCCGCTTTTCTGGGCGATCTTATTGTAAATGATACCAATCTCCGAGGAAGCGATAAAGCTGTTGCCAACCACCGCAATGGGCTTGTCCTGCAGTTCGGATAGCTCGTTAAACCTCGGGTTGAGGGTATGCTCTCCAAACTCAACCTCTTTACGCAGAGCTTCCTGTGCAGACTTATCCAATTCGCCATAGTTCATTGTCAGCGTAATTCGATGAAAAACGCCATCCTCTCTATAGGAATAGGTATAGCGATGGCGGAAGCGCAAGGTCGCACCTGTTCCGGTTTTTTCAAGATATTCATTGATAACAAGACCTGCCGAGCTGCTGGACGTTTTTTGATCAAGCTCCTTCCACTTGTCCAAGTCATCGGCAAGCCCCATAATAAGGCGCCCGATCTCCTTGCCGTCACGCAAAAGGATGCGTCCACCCTCTCCGTCCTCACGTTCTTCCCAATTTTCGTAGAACTTCAAGCCAATTGCATGGTAGGTATCCTTCACACAGTAATAGTTTTTCACAAATCCGGGACATTCTTGTAAAGGAATCTTCAAATATTCCTCGTTCTCATCGTGCGTTGTTACCTGCTCGGATGTGACCTCGTCGTTTGTTCCCAATTCGGAATTTGCAGTACCGCATCCCCCAAGCAAAAAGCAAAGAGCAAGGGTTAGAGCGACCATAATACGGGGCATTTTTTTCAAGACGTTTTCCTCCAATACGTAAAACTCGGTAAAGCCTATTTTTATTTTACCATTTTATCCTTGCTCTGTCAACAAAAATCAACTAATTGTTGAGGATACTTGACCACAAATCAGTACATTTATCCGACTTTCATCTGCAAAGATAACAACCGCTTTACAAGCAGCGCCGCAATGGGTGCAAGTATCATTCCGAGCACCCCAAAAAGAGTAAATCCCACATAGGTGGCAAAAAGTGTCAGTAGTGGATGAAGTCCCAAGCTCTTGCCAA
>JAZQKM010000095.1:0-12782 GCA_045542155.1 Eubacteriales bacterium | reverse complement strand
CCGACTACGCCTCCTACCCCTCGCACGAGTGCCCCATGTGTCGTGCCGGACAAAAAATCGAGGCTCTCGTTAACAGCTTTGGGTATTCTAAATTGTAACTCTATAAAAAAACAAAAAGGGAAAGCCGCGGCTTTCCCTTTTACAATTTAACTTAATCATCAATATCTGTCAACTTGGAAACAGTCGTTCCCAACACCTCTGCAATTTTGAACAAGGTTTTCAGCGACGGACAGAAATAACTCCCCGGTCCCTCTAACTGCGACACATATCCCGCCGAAAGATCACACGCCTCGGCAAGTTCCTCTTGTGTCATTCCCTGAAGCTTTCGATAATATGCAATCTTTAAGCCTATTTTAATCAAATTCATCTTATATTGGCTCTCAAGCATAAAAAATCTCCTATATCTCGTTATAAAAATATTATATCCTATTTACATTCAAAAAAGTATATGCTATAATATAGGAAACATTAGGTATTTTATAGGAAATTTGTTTTATAATATAAGAAAGTTAAAAAATGAAAACTTTAATTGCAGGTTCGAGAAGTATTGATGTATTTGATCTTTCCCCTTATATTCCAAAAGATACAACCTTAATCATTAGTGGGGGCGCAAAAGGAATTGACACATTGGCAGAAAAATATGCGGATGAACACAAAATCTCAAAGCTCATCCTTTTACCGCGATACAACCTATACGGTAGATCCGCTCCCACAAAGCGGAACGAAACAATGGTAGACATTGCTGACACCGTTATCATCGTATGGGACGGTCTGTCGCGTGGCACAAAATATACTTTAGAATACGCAACAAAGAAGAATAAAAGCATAATGTTGATTACATTGTCTAAAAGCGAAAACACAATACGACGAGATTGAAAATCAACTTTCTTAGCGGATAGGGTCTCGGCGGTGCCTAGCCGCTTGCGGTAGCAAAAGCGAGTGACACACTCGCGCTGACCGTCTATCCGTGCCTTCGAAGTTCTCTTTTGATATTTTGTGCAAAAGTTTTTGAGGGGGTATGGGGGAACTTTTCTCAAAAAGTTCCCCCATAAATACGTTTTCACACAAAAAGGGAAAGCCGAAGCTTTCCCTTTTGATTTTTATAAAGTTTGTAAATTACTGAAGCTCAGCAAAGTACTTAATGGTGCGAACCATTTGGCTGGTGTAGGAATTCTCGTTGTCGTACCAAGAAACAACCTGTACTTGGTAGGTATCCTCATCGATCTTTGCAACCATGGTTTGGGTTGCATCGAAGAGAGAACCGTAGGTGATGCCGATAACGTCGGAAGAAACGATGGGATCGGTGTTGTAACCAAAGGATGCGGAAGAAGCAGCCTTCATAGCCTCGTTGATGCCTTCCTTGGTGATGTCCTTACCCTTAACAACAGCTACCAGAATGGTGGTGGAGCCGGTGCAGGTAGGAACTCTTTGTGCGGAACCGATCAGCTTGCCATCGAGCTCGGGAATTACGAGACCGATTGCCTTTGCAGCGCCGGTGGAGTTGGGAACGATGTTTTGTGCGCCTGCACGTGCACGGCGGAGGTCACCCTTTCTGTGAGGACCGTCAAGGATCATTTGGTCACCGGTGTAAGCGTGAACGGTGGTCATGATACCGGATTGGATGGGTGCGTAGTCGTTGAGAGCCTTAGCCATGGGAGCGAGGCAGTTGGTGGTGCAAGATGCAGCAGAGATGATCTTGTCATCGGTGGTAAGAATGTTCTCGTTTACGCTGTAAACAACAGTCTTGGTAGCCTTGTCTGCGGGAGCAGAGATAACAACCTTCTTAGCGCCTGCGTTGATGTGAGCCATGGACTTCTCTTGGGTGCAGTAGAAACCGGTGCACTCGAGAACTACGTCAACCTTCAGCTTCTTCCAAGGAAGGTTAATAGCGTCCTTTTCAGAATAGATCTTAATGGTCTTGCCGTCTACGGTGATGGTACCTGCTTCGTCATCAGCAACAACGTCGTGGTTGTATCTGCCTTGAGCAGTATCATACTTGAGAAGGTGAGCGAGCATAGAGGGCTTGGTGAGGTCGTTGATAGCAACTACCTGATAACCCTTTGCGCCGAACATTTGACGGAATGCAAGACGGCCAATACGACCGAAACCGTTAATCGCAACTTTTACATTTGCCATTGGAAAAATCCTCCGTTTTGTAAATAAAATTTAGTTGACTTTCCATTGGAAAGCCTTTCCTTACAGCATATATTATAACTCATTTTTTTCCAATATACAAGGGGTTTGACGAAAATTTATCAATTTTTGTTACAATATATCATTTTTGATGTCCAAAACGACCGTTGTATGTGCATTTTACAAACAACCGTGTCCGTTTTCTCCCCTTTCAAGTGGATAGTGGCTCCCCTCTCTTTTCTTTTTTTACAAACTGAAAAGTCTCTTCCCTCACCTCGCGCCGCAAAAGAAGGAGCACGCAAAGATTGATTGCGGTCATGGCAGCAATCGCAAAATCGGCAATGTTCCACACCGCCTCGGGTGCCGACCGCACCCCAAGCAGAATACAAACGCCAAACACGAGAATATACAGGACGCGCCACCGCTTCTTTTGGGAAAGAAACCGCACACTCTCCATCCCATAGCTTCCCCAACACAAAAGCGTGGCATAGCCAAAGCAGAACACTGCCGCCGAAAAGAACCAATCAGCAAATCCTCCGAGCACCGATGAATAAGCACTCACCGTCATCATTACACCTCCCGAGGTCGTATCCACTCCGCTGACAAGAATAACCAACGCCGTAGCGGTGCAAAGCACAATGGTATCTGCAAAAACCTCGAATATTCCCCACACGCCTTGGTGAGCGGGACTTTTTGCATCCGCCTCTGCGTGTGCCGTGGGAGCCGTGCCGCATCCGCCCTCATTGGAAAGGAGCCCTCGCATCGTTCCCACGCGCAAAGCGCGTGAGAGTAAAAATCCACTCGCTCCACCAACCGCACTTGCAGGTGCAAACGCCTCCCGACAAATGGAAAGCAATACTCCGCCCAACGCTTCGCGACGCAAAATCAACACCGCAACCGAAAGAATGATATATCCTGCCGTCATAATAGGCACAAGGTATTCGGTCAGTGCTGAAATCCCCTTTGTTCCGCGTGCCAAAAGCGGAAGCGTCAGGAGCACAAGAAAAACACCGCTATACACCGTGGGAATTCCAACGACCTCTTGCAAGGTCTCGCCCACAGCGCGAACCTGTATCACGCACCCCATACTCAAAGCATCCAACACCATTAAAACAGCAAACGCAACGGGAACGAGCACTGCCAAACGTGCGTGCCGCCGCGAAAGAAAGCAATCGCGAATGTAATACACCGCACCCCCGAAAAAGCCCCCTTTTTTATCCTGCTTTCGATGTGAGACCGCCAAAAGGATTTCGGCATATTTGAGAATCATCGCAAAAAGTGCCGATATCCACATCCAAAACACCGCACCTGCACCGCCTATGGCAATGGCATTGGCAACACCTACGATGTTCCCCACGCCAAGCGTTCCTGCCAGGGCAAGCATCATTGCGCGAAACGAAGATGTCTTTCCCTCTCCTCCGTCACGCATCGCCGAGAGCATCCTCTTCGGCGCGCGCCAAGGGTGCCCCCTCAAGTAAACAAGAAAAAACACTCCCACAAGCAAAAGCAGCGGCGGTATCAAGCCACCCGTCAAAAGCCATTTCAGCATTGTTTATGTCCCCCCTTTTTGGTCCTTTTTTCATTCTATTCCCAAAAGAAGATTTCTATGCTTCGACAGCTTTTTCACTCCGCTCTGCACGCAGCGAAAAAATGCTCTATATAATTGTTAAAAGAATGTGAATAATACGCTAAAAGGCTTGATTTTTCCAAGAAATAGTATACAATAATAGCAGAAGTTAGCACTCGACGCCTTTGAGTGCTAAAAATAAACAAAATTCGTATATTTTCGCAAAATGCAAGGAGGAATTCCAAATATGAACATAAGACCCCTTTCTGACCGCGTTGTGGTCAAGCTTGTAGAAGCCGAAGAAAAGACCAAGACCGGTATTCTTCTTACCGCCGCCGCTCAAGAAAAACCCCAAGTTGCAGAGGTTGTAGCAGTAGGCCCCGGTGCTCGCGACGATAACGGAGCGCTCATCCCAATGGAAGTAAAGGTTGGCGATAAGGTTATTACCGGCAAGTATTCCGGCACCGAAGTCAAAATGGATGGCGTTGAGTACACCATTGTAAAGCAAAGCGACATTCTTGCAATCGTAGAATAATTGTAAACGAGGTATATACACATGGCAAAGGACATTCTTTACGGAATTGAAGCACGCAACGCACTCTCTCGTGGCGTGGACAAATTGGCAGATACTGTTAAAATCACGCTTGGCCCCAAGGGCAGAAACGTGGTTCTTGACAAAAAATACGGCTCTCCCCTCATCACCAACGATGGCGTTACCATCGCAAAGGAAATCGAGCTTGAGGATGCAGCCGAAAACATGGGCGCACAGCTTGTAAAAGAGGTTGCAACCAAAACCAACGACGCCGCAGGCGACGGTACCACCACCGCAACGCTTTTGGCACAGGCTTTCGTACGCGAAGGCATGAAAAACGTCACCGCAGGTGCAAACCCCATGGTTGTTCGCAAGGGTATGAAAAAGGCGGTAGATGTAGCTGTCGAAGCGCTTGTTGCCAACTCTAAAAAGGTTAACGGAACTGACGACATTGCACGAGTCGGCACCATCTCCGCAGGCGACGAGGTCATCGGTCAACTGATTGCCGACGCTATGGAAAAGGTTACCGCCGACGGCGTTATCACCATTGAGGAATCCAAATCCGCCGACACCTACTCCGAGGTTGTTGAGGGTATGCAGTTCGATCGCGGCTATCTCTCCCCCTATATGGCTACCGATATGGATAAGATGGAGACCGTTTATGACGACGCCCTCATCCTCATCACCGATAAGAAAATTTCCAACATTCAAGAAATCCTTCCCCTTCTTGAACAAATCGTTCAAGCAGGCAGAAAGATGCTCATTATTGCCGAGGACGTTGAAGGCGAAGCCCTCACCACTCTCGTACTGAACAAACTGCGTGGCGTATTCAACTGCGTAGCTGTTAAGGCACCCGGTTTTGGCGACCGCCGCAAGGAAATGCTCCAAGATATCGCAATCCTCACCGGTGGCGAGGTTGTTTCCTCCGAAATCGGACTTGAGCTCAAGGATGCTTCCATTGAAATGCTCGGTCACGCTCGCCAAATCAAGGTCAATAAAGAGCACACCATCATTGTTGGCGGTGCAGGCAACCCCGATGCTATCCGCGCTCGCGTAAACCAAATTCGTGCCGCTATTGTTGAGACCACCTCCGATTTCGACCGCGAAAAGCTGCAAGAGCGTCTTGCAAAGCTCGCAGGCGGTGTTGCCGTTATTAAGGTTGGTGCCGCAACCGAGGCAGAAATGAAAGAAAAGAAGCTCCGCATCGAGGATGCTCTCAACGCTACTAAGGCAGCCGTTGAAGAAGGCATTGTTGCCGGCGGCGGAACTGCTTACCTCAACGTTATTGGCGAGGTTGCAAAGCTCATCGACACCGTTGACGGTGACGAAAAGACCGGCGTAAAAATCGTTCTCAAGGCACTTGAAGAGCCCGTACGCCAAATCGCCGCGAATGCAGGCTTTGACGGCGGCGTTGTTGTGGATAAAATCCTCTCCAGCGGCAAGCTCGGCTATGGCTTTGATGCCTATAACGAGGTTTATTGCGATATGATGGCCGCAGGCATCGTAGACCCCACCAAGGTTACTCGCTCTGCCCTGCAAAATGCCGCTTCTATCGCATCGGTAATCCTCACCACCGAGTCGCTCGTTGCCGATAAGAAGGAAGAAAATCCCGCTCCCGCAGCTCCTGCTCCGGGTATGGGCGGTATGTATTAAGTGATTTAGGAAGATTGTGGGGGGACCTTTTTTGGAAAAAAGTGTTCCCCCGCACCCCTTCCAAAAAACACTCACACAAAAAGGATGGGTTGGGAACCGTAATTTGCGGTTCTCTTTTTGATTAAAGTGGAAACAAAAAAGACAAAAACGGGATAGCGTTGGCTATCCCGTTTGTTTATTGATTATTTTTTCGCTTTTGGTGCTTGTTGTGTGTTTGTTTTTTGCACCGGTTTATCGTTTGGAGCTCCCTTTTTGATGGGGGTGCTGTTGCTTTTGGGAGTTTCCTTTTTGATGGGAGCACTGTTGCTCTTTGGAGTTTCCTTTTTGATAGGTGCGGCATCGCTTTTCAAGCTCTTCTTTTTGGCAAGTGCATCTTTGATTTTTTTAAAGAATGCACGAATGCGGCAGGTCATCTGAATTCTGACAACCTTCCAACCGCCCTTCTTGCGAACAACACGGTTCAAAATGAGGAATGCAACCAACAAAGCAACTGCTGCTCCAACACAAGGCAACACAACGGTAACCAACACATTGTTGTTGTGTCCGGTTTCGTAGTCACTGACAAGCTGTACCTTATCGAAGGACGCTTCAAATACAAGCTCCTCATCCTCGCCGGTAGCGAGTGCGGGAACCTCACCCCAACCGCTAAAAGCGTATACATATCCGTCTTCGGCTTGCTTTGTGGGGTCTTCGGGCAATACAATCGCATCACCCATATGGTATTCTGCTGTATTCCAAACCTGACCGTCAACCATAAAGGTTACGCGGTATACGATTTTTTCCACCTGCAAGGTGAGCGTTGCAACAGAGGCAGGCATTTGGAAGGATACCCCTGTTACCGTAATGGTCTGTCCGTCGTTTGTCTCAATGGTAGCGCCAACCACCTTGTAGCCGTAGTTACAATTCAAATCGATGGAAACCCATTCACCCTCGATTGCCTGCTTTGCCATTTGAGGTTGCTTAACGTTGCAGAATTCATTGGGCACGCAGAAAATGGAATAAGAATAGATGCGGCGCGCTTTGAAGCTACCCTGTACAGTTGCTTGGTCTTTTTCAAGACGCTGCCAGCCATCCTCTGTTTGCATTTCAAACAGCGTTACCTGATTGTTCGTTTTGCTGTAAGCAAACTGAACGTTGGCATCCGGAAGCGCGGAAACGGTAGAGTTATGCAGATTATATTTGAATTCATAAATCTCCGTGTCTCCCTCTTGGGATACCGTGAGTATCAATTTAGGAGCATCTATATCGATGTAGGTTTGCAGGTCTTCGCCCGACAAAGAGACAGAGAGCACGCCATCCCAACAAACAGTCAAGGTTTTATTTGTTTGGGCTGCCAAAAGAGCCGCTTCCTTAACGGTAACCACACAATCGGTAGCCATTACCTTGATTTCGGTATCGCTGTGCAGGACTTCAAGCGCTACGTCACCGGTATCGGTTGCCAAGGGGATTTCTCTGTAAATTGCGGTATAGATAATGTCACCCTTTACGGTGGAAAGGGTCTTATCCCACTTCATAAAACGGTAAATGCACGAAGAAGGAGAAACCGACAAATCCCCGTTAAACGAAGGCATGTTACCGTATTCCACTTGCTCGGTGAAGGTTTCGTTTCTCTCGTTGATAACCCAAGTTACAGTGTACTTTCTCAAGGTGCGTTGCAAATGCCCCTTGTAAGTTGCGTCACCCGTAACCATAGTAACATCAACGGGCTCTCCGTCGACCGTTTGCCAACCCGAAAAGCTATATTGATATGCGGCATCGGCAAGGGGAATGTTGACAAACTGTTTTGCATCAAGCGGTGTGCCGTAGTTGTAAGTAACCGATTTTGTTTGGGGCTCTCCCCACTCGCTCTCCACAATAAACGTAACCGTGTACATGCGAGGAGTTGCGAGATAATGCGGATACAGAGAAATGTTTTTGGTAACCTCAATTTCTGCAGTTTTTCCTATTTCGTTACCGTCTGCATCCTTCCAACACAAAAAACGATAATAAGCAGCTACCGTTGTGTCGTGCTCCAAGGGGGCGCATTTTACGGTTTCGCCGTAGTTTCTTTGCTCTGTGCGATAAGGATTTCCCTCCAAATCGTAAAAGATAACCGTTTTAACGTTTTGAATGGAAATGCCGTGACTTGCCTCAACGTTCAGCTTCAGCGGTACAGCCTCGGGAACGGAACCATTATAAAGGGAAAGCTTTCCATCCCTTACCTCTTGATACAACGCCTTTGTGGCGTTGGTAAAGTCCTTCTCGGGAGATTGCGGCTCATCAACCGGTGTCGGTGCATCCTTGGGCTCTCCGGGGTCTTCTACCTTGGCAGGACCTTCTCCCGGGTTTTGTACCGGTGTGGGCGGCTCCGCGGGAACAAACATAGGTTCGTCCTTCGCCGGTTTTTGGGGTTCTTTTACCTCTTCAACGTATGCCACCTCTTCGGCAGGATAGGTTGCCGAAGGATACCAACGGGTATTGCTATCCGGGAAGTAGTGTACATTCTCTCTGATAACCTCAAGCAGTGGTTTTCTGTCAATACGCCATCCATTCTCATCACGCTCGGAAGTACGGTCAAGTGCGGTAGAAACAACAAACAAATGCCCTACGAGCTGGCGATAATGCTCGGTTTTTTCTTGCAGAGCAATGTAACCCGAAACGGCAGAGTTGCCGTAAAGTCCCTTCAGGGTTTTATACAAATCACAGAAATTCTGTGTAAGTGCATCATAGTTTTTTTGGTAGTATTCGTAAAGAGCCTTGTATTTATCGTGGTCGGATTTATATTTTGCGGTACGCAATTTGTTGTAGTCGCCGAGCAAAACGCGCAGGTTTTCGGTTGCCACGCCTGCCAAATTGATGTCCTCGGCATTGCCGCCGGCAGCTATCAACTCATCCTTTCTTGCAAGAACCTCAGTAACGGCAGAGCCCATAATGTCATTGTACATACACCAGCCGCGGTCTTCCTTTGCAAAGATTCCCTCGAACATTGCAAGCGTATCTACGGCCTTTTGATAAGCCGTGCTGTATGCAAAATATTTGGCATACGCATCCTTGGTTGCGTTGTATTTTTCTTGTTGAGCCCAATATTCAGCCCATTGCTTTTCAAGCTCTACAAGCTCCCAATAAGCAGCATCCTCTGCCAAATATGCCCGGTAAGCTTCGTAGAGCACGTCGTAGGCAGCCTTGTCTTTGAGATACTGCTCGTAAGCCGCCTTATTATCAACGTAATTATCGTAAGCATACTTGTCTGCTACATACTTATCGTACTTGGCTTTTTCTTTTTCATATGCCGTCATCAGTGCCAACGCATTAGCGCCTTCACGGTAAGCCTCGTTGTGAAGAGCCTCGACAATACTGCCTGCAATCGCAATTTCACAGACGTACACAACCTTCATGTCAAAGTCACCGGAATATTTGCAGCTGATTTGTGCTATGTAAACACCGTTTTGTTCGGTAAGAGAATGCTGTTCCCATTCCCCGCTTACCGTTTCCAACTTTATAGATTCGGGTATCCAAGTAACGGTGGCACCGTTTGCCGCAGTATAGGTATAGGGCGATACGGTAACGTCCAAAATTTCGTTGTCGTAGTTCGTATCGATTCTATCGTTGGGGATGCTGTCATTGTACTGCAACGAAAAGCCCTTTGCTTGCCAATACAGCGTCTCGCCCTCGGTGGGAACACGGTTTAAAAGAATGTTATAAAGTTCAGGGATAGAAAGCGATTTTCTACTGTCGATTGCAGGGTTGGAATAATCCAAAGAAGGTAAGCTTGCCACCTCTGCCGCGGCGGGAAGCACCGTTGTGCAAAGCATAACGGCACATAAAAGCAAAGACAGTAACACAGAAACGGTATATCCTAATTTCGTTCTCATTCGGCACCTCCGTTTAAGGAAATAAAAAAATACAAAATTGCGGTTTTTACTATACTCACACATCATACCACATTTTTCGACAAAAGTCAAGCATTCCGGACATTCTGGTAGAGCTTGTCACCGTTTTTTCAGATTACGGTCACCTATTTTATCCAAAAAATGGTTCATTTGTAAACGAATTGTAAATCTCTGACATTTTTTTAAAAAATCACTTGACAGCATAACGAAGTTGTGATATTATATATTTACAATCATACCGACAGAGCTCGGAAGAAAGGAGATTATAAAAATGATTGTATTATTCGTATTAGCCGTTCTGCTTTTTATTGCCGCATTGGTTACTATTTTCTCTGCTAAGAAAATAAGCAAGCCGCTCTTGCGCGGAATCTTACCCACCGTTCTTTTGGTGCTCAGCGTAATCCTCGCACTTGTTAGTTGCTTGCGTACCGTTCCCACGGGACACACCGGCATTGTAACCACCTTTGGTAAGGTTGAGGACATCACCTACGAGGCAGGCGTACACCTCTGTGCTCCTTGGCAAGAGGTAGTTAACATGGACAACCGAAACCAAAAATCTGCCGTTGACCTCTCCTGCTTCTCCTCGGATATTCAGGAAGTCGCCGTAACCTACACCATCAACTATCAGATTTCCAAAACAAACGCACAAACCATCTATAAAGAAATCGGTATCAACTACTACGACATTATCATTGCACCCCGCATTCAGGAAGCCGTAAAGAGCGAATTTGCCAAATATACCGCAGAGGAGCTCTTAAATATGCGCTCCAAGCTCTCCGGCGACATTCGCTCCCTGTTGACCGCACAGCTCGAAACCTATAACGTAGTCGTTATTGACGCATCTATCGAGGATTTGGACTTCTCCGATACCTTTACCGATGCTGTTGAAGCAAAGCAGGTTGCCGAGCAAAAGAGTAAGCAGGCAAAGATTGAGCAGGAGCAAAAGAATATGGAAGCCGAGGCTGCCGCAGAGCGTGCAAGAATTGAGGCAGAAGCAGAAGCCGCCGTTGCTAAAATTGCCGCAGAAGCCGAGCTTGAAGTCGTTAAAATTCAAGCAGACGCTGCCGAATACGCAGGTCAAAAGGATGCAGCCATTATCGGACAGGTTCGTGACATTCTTGCAAAAGACCCCAAAAATCTCGATAACGACGATTTGCACACCCTGATGCTCTACTATTACATCCTGCAATGGGACGGCGTTCTTCCCGAGACCTATTTTAGCAATAGCGATTTTTATAGCTTTATGGCTGCTCTCGGCACAGGCTCTTTGGGCGAAACACTCCCCGAGACCAATGCCCCCACAGAAGAACCTGTTACACCTTAACAGAATATGAAACAAAAGACGGAGAGTCTCGTTGAGACTCTCCGCTTTTTTGTTTTATTCAACTCTCTTAGAGAGCAGGGTCTCGGTGGCGCCTGCGATCTTGCGATAGCCAAAGCGAGGTTTTACCTCGCGCCGACTGTCTGTCCGCACGCTAACGCTCTATTTTTTACCTTTTGTGTGAAAGTTCTTGAGGGGGGGTGGGGGAACTTCTTGCAAGAAGTTCCCCCACAATCGCATCCCCTATTCAACTATCTTTCTCGCCTCAGTATAATACCGCTTGTCGCGTGCAGAACCCATAGAGAAGGTCTTGCGCGGTAGAACACCCTCTTTTTCGATGGCGTCAAAGAGCTCGCTTTTGCCCATACAACCGTAAAGGAAGCCGCTTGTTTTTCCGTTGGATGTCAGCGCAAGGAGTTCTTCCTCATCGTGGATATAATCGATAACGGCATTCGGCTTGTCGGCAAGGTAGGCGTCGAGGAACTGTTGAACCGTTCCCACGGCGAGTGCGTGGGGCGGTTGCTCGGCAATTACAACTTCGCGAAGCGAACCGCACACAAAGGTAATTTCCTGCGGCGCGTTGCTCGCGTTTTGATTGGCGGGCTGTGCAAGATAGGCTTTGAAATCGGCAAGCAGCTCCTCAGCATCAATGCCCTCTACCGTGCGGAAGATAGGCTCGAACACCAATGCCTCGCTGTGAATATTCATTACCTCACAAAGCGCATAACGGTTGCACTCGGTTGCCCCCAACGCACGACAAGCCTTGGCAGTTGCCAGGGAATGATTTCCGTCGCCAACAGCAAGCGTAATACCACCGTGTAGGTCACCCAAGTCCTCAATTTTTTGGCAGATATCCTTCTGCAATTTCTCGGGGACGAGATAGCCGCAGAGATGTCCGCCATCCAGCATCAAGTCAAAATCGTACAGCTTTTGCATCGCACCGCTCGCGGCGAGGTCAGAGAGAGGCTCAACAATGGCGCGTGCGGTATCATCCATCAGCATCAAGATGTGCGGAAGCTCTAAGGTTGCGTTCTTGCGAATTTCCACGCGGGGCGGAATACGTTCAAGAACGGTCTTTTCAGTAGCGCGCACGCGAGAGGTCGAGCCCTCGTTGTAATCGTAAGCATCCAAATCGACGGCTCCCACAATGCCACAGCGCACAAGTCCGTCGCGTTGGGTGCGTTCAACGTAAATGAGCGCGTTGGGATACTCTTGGAATATGCCGTCGGCAACGTATTTTTGCATAGCGTTGTTGATGCTTGCGGTCACTTCGGCGGCATCGGTCTTGCCAAGATACACCTCGGGATAGATAAGATTGAGCGTTGTGGGATGCTCCCCTGCCACACTCTTAACCGCTTGCCAATATTCTTCATTGGATGTAAACTGGTCGCAGGCAATAACCGACCAAGCTTCAAAATTTTGTTTGGGTAGTAATATATTTGTAGGTGAAAAAATCGCTTTTTTCATTCTATTCTCCTTCGCTTTCAAAAGCATCAAAACTGTTGTAAATCTAACAAATCATAAACTTTATAAATATCTCCCGCGCCCATCACAATCACGAGGTCACCCTCTTTTGCATCGCGCTTCAGCGCCTGAGCGACTTGCTCAAAGCTGCCGCAGTATTCTGCCGCGGTGCCAATCCTTTTGGCAAGATCTGCGGAACTGATACCGAAAACGTTTTGTTCGCGCGCGGCATAAATGTCGGCA
>JAZQKM010000094.1:0-4389 GCA_045542155.1 Eubacteriales bacterium | reverse complement strand
GAAAAAGCCGCCCTTTTGAGCCTTTCTGCGCTCTCTCTTTTGCATCGCGCAGGCGCGAATGGAACGCTCTCCTACGACGAGAACGGCAGACCGTATTTTGAGGAATGTAACTGCGATTTCAGCATTACGCATACGCAAAATCACGTCTTTTGCGCTGTAATAGACGGGGAAGATGAGCCGATGCGCATCGGCATTGATGCCGAAGACCTCGGTCGCCCCGACCTCTCCAATCTTGAAGAAATGGCTGCTCGGTGGTTCTCGGAAAACGAGCAAAAAGCTTTTCTCGCATCCCCCACAAAAGAGACCTTCTTGCGCATTTGGACGCGCAAAGAGGCGTACGCTAAATACACGGGTGAAGGTCTCAAATCCCTTTCTAAAATCGACACCGTAACCCTTGCAAATGGGGGAAGCGTTCATTTTTTCGACTACCGTATAGGTGATATTTTGCTATCTGTCTGCGCGCCGCGCGGAGTAAATGAAATAGAAGTAACAGAAAAGGAGTGAGTTCAAAGCTCACTCCTTTTTGTATTACGTGTGTATTTTAGCGTTTTTTACGTTTGTAAAGGTAAACAACTGACGGAATGATAAACGCCAACGGCAGGACGAGAATCAGGATAACACCGAGGGCAACAACACCGTTTGTATCCAATGCCAATCCATTTGCACTCATCAGTGTTGAGGAAACGTTGACTGCTGTGTAGGTGTTAGCGGTCATCCAATCAAGTGCCGATTTAGTAAGTGTAAAGTTTCCACCTGCCGAGAGGGAGTATCCCGTAGCGCTCAGCGATTCGGGTGAGGAAATCCACAAAAGCGTGCCCTCTCCCTTTTGTGCAACGGCACCGCAAACATACTGCTCGCCATCTTCTTCACCTTGTTCTCCATTGTCATATACCACAATCAAAGAGCCTGTCGTCTCACCTGTATAAAGGAGAGGGGTTACTGTCACTCCATCGGGAGCGGTTTCTTCAATCTTGATGGCGTGTGCGGTCATTACGGCAAAATAACCGTCAAAATCGGTTGTAATGTCGCAGGGTGCAATGTGGGCAAGGAAGTAATCGGAACGCTCGGCGGAGTAGTAATAGTCTTTGTCTTTCTCGCACACGATGTTTTTCTCACTCAGTACATCGAGACCGAATTCTTGCGTTACGCTATACAAATTCGGCGTATTGGGATAGAAGCAGGAGGTCACCAAAAAGACCTTTCCACCGTCTGCAAGATAGCTTGAGAGCGCATTGGCTTCTGCTTCGGAAATGTCCACCTTGGGCGTGTGAAGGATGAGAAGATCACAGTTCGTTCCAATATTCGAAAGAGTTGAAATTTCTTCAAAATAGTATCCGCCATTTACAAGATAAGCGCGCAAGGATGCGTCCATCGCGTTTTGCGAGCCGTAAATTTTAGCCGTGGGAACGTTTTTGGAGATAACGTAATGAATGGCATTCGTCAGTCTCGCACAACCGTCAAAATAGGCGACCGTGTTTTTTGAGGCGTAGAGCTGTGCGCCGATGGATACGGCTTGCTCACCGTACTGCTCAACGCTTTGCGTTTGCAAATAATTGGTGTATGCGCTTAAATAATAGGCATATTGCACGGGCGAAAGGCTCGTCTGCAAATCTGCGTTGTAGTAGTGATAAAGGTCATTGTTATCAAGCAAAATGTAGCGGTCATTCGAGGCGACAACAAAGCTCTGGTTGCTCAAATCGGTAGCACCGTAGCGCTCCAAGAAAGCGGTTTCCTTTGCCGTGTTGATGATTTCTACGCGCAGGTGCGGCGAGAGGTCGGCAAGATTGTAAAGGAAAAATCGAATGTCGATATCTGCCGATTTTTTGCCGCCGTCTACCAGATAATAAACGGTTACGTCATCCTTGAGCTTTTTGAGATAATCTTTTGTTTGTGCAACGATTTCAAAGGTTTCGGATCTGCTGACGTCGGGATTGATAAGACGTTCGGGAACGAGAGCCGCCCCCATGCTCAAGCAAATAGAGAGGATCAGCACAACAGTCGCCAAAACCACAGCTGCACGGCGACGCGTTGGGAGCTGCAAATCTCCGCGGCGGTGGCGGCAAAGAAGCGTGCCGAGAACGAGGCAGAGAACAGTTCCCGCAATCAACGCAACGAGGTCGGCAATAGGGAAGCGCCCGTAGGTGAAGGCATAGAACAATCCAATGGGATTGATAGCCGTCATCAGCGAAAGGGGAACCTCGCCGAGCGGCAGGAGCGTGATGAGAAAATGGTAGAGATAAAACGCAACAGGCGGCATATAGGCACATACTGCACCGAGCTTTGTGTTGGGGAGAACGGCAAGCAGCGCTTGCTCCAATGCAATGGTCAATGCCGTGAGCAAAACGTAACCGAGAAGAGAGGTGTAAACGCTGCCAAAGGGGATGCTTCCCATAGCTGAGAGCAACGAGGGCAGAAGCGCTAACTCCAATACGGGTATCAAAAACACGGTCAGAGCCGCAAAAAAACGACCAACGGTAAGCGAAATAGGAGAGATGCCCATTGCAAAACAGCAATTCTCAAAGCCTGTTTTTCTATATCTGCGTTCTGCAAAAAACTGCAAAAGGGGAATCAGAGCTAACGTAACGGGCGTGATGTAAACGGGAATGAACTGCAATCCGCCCATCGGTGCAAGAATCGTTGCCGAGATGCCTACCGCCGCCAAAAGAATTGTCAAAATGATGTAGGTTGACTTGGTGCGAAAATAGAGCTTTAACTCCTTGCGATAAACAGAGAACATTAGTTTTTGCTCTCCTTTCTGTCGGTATCAAGAACCTCGCAGGTGTCGCCTTTTTGCATCAAGAGCTTCAAAAGCGCGCGTGCGCGATTGCTTTGGGGAGCATCATCCACGGGTGCGGGGGAGGCTTCCGCAAAAGCGGTAGAGAATTCTTTTACCAATGCTTCATCATCGGCAGAGGTCACCGTTTTAAGCATACCGTCCCGCAAAACAATGATTTCGTCGCACATTTGCGTGAGGTCCTTTGAGGATGGCGAAGAGAGAAAAATCGTGTACGTCTCTCCCAAATGAGCAATCAAATCGCGCATTTTTTGCGCATCCCTCGAGAGAAGTCCCGAGAGGGGAGAGGTCAAAATCAAAATTTCGGGCTTGCCCAAAAGGAGTTGTAAAATACACAGCGTGCGTTTTTCACAAAAAGAAAGATGGGCAATGAGTCGCGCTTTTTTGTCCGAGAGGTCGGCGAGCTCCAAGAGCTCGTGCGCATAGCGGACTGTTTTGTCATAGTTTAGGTCGCGCGCATCGGCAACCGACATCAAATATTCAATAGGAGTGAGTTCCTCGTCGGGAGAGAGGTCGGCCGGCAGATATCCAATGCCGCGGCGCGCCTGTTTCGCTTCGCGATGCAAGTCAAAACCGCCCACGAGAACGTTGCCGCCCGTGGGGGTGCGCGCACCCGACATCAGGGCACAAAGCGCGACGGCATCGGCATAGCGTGACGAAAAAACGCCATACGTCTTGCCGTTAGGCAAACGAAAGCTGACGTTCCTAACCGTTCCGCCAAAGCAAGAGCCCGAAATTGATTTCAATTCTATCAAGGTCACGTCCTCCAATCAAGAAAGATGTTGTCCCCTATATAGTACACCTTTTTTGTGTCCTGCATTTGACTGCATTATGACTTTTTTATGACCGACCAGCAAAACGCCCCCGACGGCACGGTGTAATTGTTGCCGTAGGGGGCGTTTGTAAGTAATATATTATCAAAGCACAGCAAGCAGACGGTCGGTTGCTCTTTCGGCGTACTCGTCAAATTTGCCGATGTCGCGCAAATAGAACAAAATGGTATAGCGATCGCGCATAATGAGCGCGCGACGGATACCGCCAATAATTTCTTGACGGTCAGTAACCGTGGGCGGAACTTTCATCTTGATGCAAAATTCTTCTACGGCATCAAAATAGGGAATGTATCGCTTGATCAATTCTTTCAAGTGCTCGTCCGCGGTTTCTTCCAAGAGCATTTTATACATAATTGCAATCAGGCGCGTCGCCTCGCAGACCTCCAATCCGTGCAGATGGGGGGGACGTCCGCCCTCAACGTCGAACAACTCCCACGCGTGTGCCACGATGTGCTCCGAGCCTGAGGCGGGACGGGAATTGCCCGTAAACGCCATCCCGAGTCCCGTGACGAGAAATCCCTCCATCACGTTTTTGACACATACGAGGTCGCGATTTGCAAGCAGATAGCCGTTTTTAAGACACTTATTGGTGGCATTGAGGACGTCGGCGGCAATCTTTTCGCAAAAGTATTCACCGCTGTAATCGCGCGCAAGCTCCCAATCGAGTAGCCCCGTGTATTTGCCAAACATATCGCCAATGCCCGCAAGCATCATATCCCAAGGGGCATCTTTGAGGACGTCGAGGTCGCCGATGATATACTT
>JAZQKM010000093.1:0-3322 GCA_045542155.1 Eubacteriales bacterium | reverse complement strand
TTACGAAGGGATCGTAGCAAGCGTTGACCATGTGTCCGGGCATTGCCCAGTTTTCGGGCTCGGTGGGCTTGTCAAGCTTCGAAAGCATATCCAGAGTTCTGATTTCATACAGTGCGCTTACAATATCGTAAAGCGAGTCCTCGGGATTGAAAACGAACTTGTCATAGATCGCTCTGGGCTTGTCGGGATAACCCATCTTAACTCCCATCTTGGAAAGCTTTAGAATTGCCTTCTCCTTTGAAGCATCTCCAAGAATATCGTTGGTCAGGATTCTCGCCTTATACGTATCGATTATCTGATAAACGATCTCGGTGATGTCCTTCTTCGCCTCTTCGCCAAAGTACTTTTCACCGTAATAAATCCCCACGGGGTCGGAGTATTTGCCGGAAGCGAGATTGTAGGCGAATTTTTCTATGGACTGCATTTTAGCTACACCGGTGAGAGCGCGCATATACATTCCGCCCATATCACGAAGCTCCTCAGAGAGGTAGTTGCAGTCACTAAGCAATCCGGTAACGTAAGCCCAGTGCTTGTAAAGCTCAAGATTTTCCTCATTGAATACTTTAGCAAAGCTCTCAAAGAATCTTGGCTCGGTAACGACGACAATTTCGGGTATCTTGCCAAAGAGATCGCAAAGTATCGCACAGAAATTGACGGTAGAGAGCATCTGCGCAGCCTTGTTGGCATCCATAGGATTATACATCTCAATATATCTCGACCATTCCTCGCTTGTCTTTACGAGTTCGCCGAGCATCGCGTCGAACTTAAGAGCATCGTTTACGTATCCTTCCTGATCGTCAGCCGGGAGATCGGTCTGCGCCATAACAGCCTTAGCTACGTTTGTCCAGATACCGAGGATCTGAGTTTTCTGAGCCTCCATTTCGGGCTTGTAGTAGGATGCATCGGGAAGGATAACGCCCGCGCCTTGAATATAAACCAAGTGCCGCTTTGTATTCTTCATGTCGCCCTCAACGCCAACGCCGAAGGGCGTGGGAATACCCTTGAGTGTCAGAGTCTTAAAGAGACGGTTGAAATCTTCAATGCTTTTGATCTCTTCGATGATAGCGAGATTCTTAAGAGCGGGAGCAATGCCGTGCGCTGCCTTTCTTTCGGCATCCTTAGCGATAGCGTAAAGCGCACATGCTCTCTCAAGATATTCGTTCGGGTAAGAGCTGTTCTCGGTCATGGTGGCAAACTCCCCCATCATGATCTTCTCCACTCCGTCAGCAAGGTCCTGGAAGCCGCCTGCCACGGGCTTATCATCGGGAATGACGAGCTTTTCAAGCGTCTCGCCGTTGACGAAATTATAAAGGTCGTCCTGAATTCTGATATTTTCCATAAGCATCTCCTGTTTTATATGCCAAGCATATTATTGATATATCTAATTGTAGCACTATTTTTTCGAAAATACAATAGGAAACCGCAACAAAAAAGATAAACAAACGCTTTTAGTAAATTTACAAAGTGGAATTCACCGTGGAGCTTACTTAAGGAAATCACTGCAGCACACAAATAACAGCATAACAGCGCAATGCTGCTTAGTGTTGCATAATCTACAAAAGCATATTGACATAAACGGTGAAACGTGATATAATTACAGAAACAAATAATTATGATGGGAACCAGCTGACTGTAGAGGACGTTGGTTCCTTTATGCATTTTTAGAGGAAAACCCTATGTTTAGTAAAAAGAAATTCACACTCTCAACCACGCAGATCATATTGATCAGCTTCCTTGTGACTATTCTTGTGGGAAGCGGGCTTTTGGCGTTGCCAATCAGCTCCGCAAGCGGAGAAGCCGTACCGTATCTCGATGCGCTCTTCATGGCAACTACCTCCACCTGCGTGACGGGACTCGTTACGCTTCCCACGGTGTCAACGTGGAGCGTGTTCGGACAAATCGTCATATTGCTTTTAATACAGATCGGCGGTCTTGGAATCATCACCGTAATGTCGGGCTTGATGCTTCTTTTAAACAGAAAGATGGGTATCGGTGACCGTTTACTCATTCAGGATGCGTTTAATCTTAATACGATGTCTGGGCTTGCCAAATTTGTCAAAAATGTACTTTTTGGTACGCTCATCATTGAGGGTGCGGGTGCCATTTTGTATATGACGGTGTTTGTACCCGAGTTTGGCGCAAAAGGTATCTGGATATCGGTGTTTAATTCTGTTTCTGCCTTTTGCAACGCGGGCATTGACATAATAGCGGAGAACAGCCTTTGTAACTACGCCACAAATCCTTTGATAAATATCGTCACCTCCGTGCTTATCATTCTCGGCGGTCTTGGCTATATCGTTTGGTGGGATGTGCTTCGTGTTTTAAAGAGCCGCTCGCCCGGAAATCGCAAGATATTCAGATATTTGACCTTGCACTCAAAAATCGCGATCACCGCTACCGTAGGACTCATTTTAGCAGGCGCAATTTCTATATTTATTTTCGAATATACAAACCCGCTGACTATTGGAGATATGTCCCTGTTCGATAAAATTCAGGTGTCCTTCTTCCAATCGGTCACCACGAGAACGGCAGGCTTTGCCTCTGTTCCTCAAGAGAATTTGACAAACGCCTCTGCTGCCGTATCTATTATCTTGATGTTGATAGGCGGCTCACCCGTGGGAACGGCAGGCGGTATGAAAACGGTAACCATTGTCGTTCTTATTTGCTCGGCATTCGCTACCGTAAGGAATAAGAACAGCGCAACCTTATTCGGCCGCTGTGTTTCCGAGGCATCGGTGAAAAAGGCTGTTGCGGTAGCGGTAACGTTTCTTACAATATGCTCCGCAGCAACGATACTATTGATGGCAACGAGCAATGCATCTGCTCTTGATGCAGTCTATGAGACGGTCAGCGCAACTGCAACCGTCGGCCTTTCAAGAAACTTAACGGCAACTCTTGACACCTTTGGAAAGCTTATTATCATCGTAACAATGTATTTCGGCAGAGTCGGCCCCATCTCACTTGCGGTGGCACTTGGCAGTAAAAACGAAAGTCAGAACGTCATTTCCGTGCCGACGGAAGATATCAGTATAGGATAAGGAGAAGATTATGAAAGCGAAGAAAACATACGCAGTCTTCGGACTTGGAAGATACGGCACAGCCGTGGCAAGAGAACTCGTAGAGAACGGCATGGAGGTCATTGCAGTCGATACAGAGCAAAGAATCGTCAACGATGCAGCGGCATATCTGCCCGTGTGCAAGTGTGCTGACGTGACCGATGCGGAGGTCATCTCACGCCTTGGGATTGGAAGTATTGATACGGTCATTGTATGTATGGCAAGTAACCTTGAAGCGAGTGTGATGGCGGTCACGCTTTGCAAGG
>JAZQKM010000092.1:0-7243 GCA_045542155.1 Eubacteriales bacterium | reverse complement strand
TACTTATGCTCAAAGAGGTGATATCATGAGAAACGATAAGTTATCTGTTCAATCTATGGACTTTGCAGTTCAAATCATAAATCTTGTAAAATCGCTTAAAGAAAAAAGAGAATCCATAATATCCAATCAAATCGGCAGAAGCGGCACCTCTATTGGAGCAAACATTCGTGAGGCTCAATACGCTCACGGGAAGGCTGATTTTATTGCAAAGCTTCAAATTGTGCTCAAAGAAGCAAACGAAACAGGATATTGGTTAGAACTGTTGTATAAAACAAATTACATTACTGAAAGTGAATTCAAAACGTTGGATTCTGCTTGCACGAGTATTCGAGTGATGCTGATATCTTCTATCAACACAGCAAGGGAAAAACTATGAATATGTACATTATGAATGCGTTAAAGCGAATTAAAATGATCCTTTTATCCAACGAACAGCTGTCCTTTGAAACCATTGATTCTGCGATTGGTGAACTTGAAATGATCAAAATGGAAATCGAACAGCACATCACAAATATGCCGCAAAAAGGAGAATACAAAAATATACGTTGTTCTGCGGAAAACGCAGTTCAAAAGCTTTCGGAAATCTTGGAGCTGTTGGATGAACTTCCCGAGGACAAGACGCTTGTACATGAAATTGTGGAGTTAATAGAGGATATCGCTTATTGACTTACGCACCGTTTATGCGTTTCTCCACCAACAAAAAGCCCTGAAATCACACGATTTCAGGGCTTTTGTTCTTTTTGATTATTTCATACGAAAACGTTTTTGAAATTTTACAAAATAAACGGTAATGAGCTTAGTCAAACAAATATCGTAAAGGATAAAGGAAAGAACTGCAAGAATCACTGTGGCTGCAATCACAGCCCAACCGCCCTCTGTTTCTAAAAGAGTAGGGGCAAACAACCACATAACAGCCACAATAACAGCGAGCGAGATGGCGAACACGCTCATTTTGAACGTCCAAGCGGGTACACGCGCCATGCGGCGCTCGATTTTTTGTTTAAGGATAGGGTAGTATCCCGTAAGTAGCGCATAAAAGAGAACAGGCGTTTTGAGTGGCAAAATCAAGAGTGCTACCGTCGACGTGACAATCCATATCAGCCACGGGTAGGCACCACCTATTTCAATTACGGCATAAACTGTCAAAAGGGAGGCAATTACGGCAAAGGTGAGGTCAAGCACCTCAACTAACGAGCCGAGTCCCAACATTACCACACCAAGTGCCGAAAGCATTGCGCTAACGGTCAGGTACTTGACCTGCATAGAGGTTTTCTTCGACATAGCGTCCCCCGTATCAACAGCAGCGAATCAAGTCGCCACCCATCATTTCGCAGCAGCAGTCGGCACAAATGAGTTGAGAACAGCAGTTGCAGGTATCGTCGCTTCTTGATGCTGTGTGATAGCCGTAACCGTAGCCAGCGGTTTGCGCGCGGAGTTGGTCGCGTGCTACGCGGTATTCTTGATTGTAGGGATCCATTGCGCAAGCGCGGTCAAACATATTCTGCGCATCGGTAAAGTAGCCGCGCTTGTAAACGGTGCATCCCAAAAGGAAGAACCATTCGGCATTTTGCATTGTGGGGGGCATTGAGCGCAAAAGTTGTTCTGCTTGCATAATTTCATTGTTGTTAATGAGTCTGCGCACCTCGGCAAAACGACTGTCGCCGGTAGAGGAATCAGCACCGGGGTTACCGTTGTAGCTGCCCTTGGTTTTGGTTTCTTTAGCGCCCGCACGCATCTTTTGAATTTCCTCGTATGCCGCGTTGACCTCTTTCATTTTTTCACTTGCAAGGTCGGCAAGGTCGCTGTCGCGATATTTATCAGGGTGATATTTTCGCGCCAACTCACGGTAAGCTGTTTTTACTTCTTCGTCGGTGGCGGTGGGAGAGACTCCCAATACTTCATAGGGGTTTTTCATATTCGTCAGTTTTACCTTTCCAAGCTTGTTGCAAAATGCGGTCGGCAACCTTTGGCAGACCGAGATAAAGAATATTACAAAGGATTTCCCGCACTTCGGGGGCGGGGAAGTCATCAATGAGTAGGAATGCCCCCTCTGCATCGGCAAGATAACGCTTGAGAGAGATTGCAATGCTTTTGGCATTCTCCTCGGTTATCTCGGCGCCGAACAGACGTACAAAGGGGTTAAACGAGCCGCTTTCGAGGTCGTCCCGATAGTCGTCGGCGGCATCAATGAGATAAATCCAATGCCCAATGGCGCGGCCAAACGTTGTTGCAATGCGGGCTTCCACCCCCTCGAGACCCTCGGAGAGAACGGCAGCCATCAAATTGCCGAAAATTGCGGCAGGTGCATCTGCACTGGGCGGTGCGGAAGTATCCTTTTCATACGCTCGAAGCTGTTGCAAAAGCGAGCAAACAGTAGCGTCAAGAGCGGGATAGCGACGCCTTGCGCGACGGTAAGCGCGAGAGAAAAAGCCGGAAGACATGCGCGCACGCAGTTTTTTCAATCCTTTTTCATCATCCACGTCGTCGCGGCATTTGTGATAGGTCAAAATCGCAGAGGCATCGGCACAGTAAGAAAGAGTAGGGGATGCGACCGCCATGTTTCGCTTTTTAAGGGGATGAACCAAGCAACGCTTTTTTTGGAGGTCCAACGTTTCGTTTGTCAGGGACATTCGAAAAGCCGCCAAAAAAGCGAAATCGTAGCTGAGCGAGAGTCGGGAGCACTGACCGGTACATTTGCCCATTTGGCGGCAAAGACCGCAATAAATTGCGCGATAACATTCCGAGTCGCGCAAGCGCAATTCGGGCGCATCGGTGCGAATGTAACCCAGCATTTTCTCACTCCCTTCAAAAAGTTTACCCTCATTTATATATCATAACGCATTTATTTGTAAATTGCAAGAATATTCTGTGTTTTTTTGCGAAAACTTTTCCGTCTTTTCCTTTTTTTGAAAAAACAAAATAAAAAATCTCAAAAAAATGCAAAAAAACTATTGACAAACGGGCGAGAATGGTGTATAATACCATAGAAAACAAAGCAGAGCTCTCCGCTCTCACCTACCTGCAAACGGGCAGTCGGGTTAATAAACGCCTCTATGCCACTATCTTAAGTGGTACTTGTGCCGTGCGGAGACCTGTGTCTTTGTACGGTTATTTTTTATTTCGCTTGGAGGTGTTTAACTATTAGCGCAAAAGAGAAAGAAAACCTGCTCAATGAGGAAATTACCGCGAAGGAAGTACGACTGATCGGTGCCGATGGCGAAACGCTTGGCATTATGAGCTCCGATAAGGCTTTGGAAATCGCGTATGACCAAGGTATGGACCTTGTTTTGATGTCGGGCCAGGCTGTCCCCCCCGTATGCAAGATTATGGACTACGGCAAATTCCGTTTCGAGCGCGAAAAGCGCGAAAAGGAAGCCAAAAAGAAGCAGCAGACCATCGAGCTTAAAGAAATTCAGCTCTCCTGCCGCATCGATACCCACGATTTTGAAACAAAAGCAAACCATGCACGCCGCTTTCTTAGCGACGGCAACAAGGTGCGCGTTGTTATGAAGTTCAAGGGCAGAGAAATGAGCCATATGAACATTGGTAAAGAGATCCTTGAAAAATTCGAGGAAGCTTGCTCCGAGTTGGGAACCGTTGACAAAAAGCCGGTTCTTGATGGCAGATTTATGAGCATGGTTATCTCACCTGTCAAGGCGAAATAATCAAACCGTACACAAACTTACTAAGTAAATTATACTTCGACCTCGGTCGAAAGAGAAAAGGAGTTAGAAAAATGGGAAAAATCAAAACACATAAGGCTTCGGCTAAGAGATTTTCCGTTACTGCAAACGGCAAGGTCAAAATGTTCCACACCTCTCACCGTCACAACACCGGTAAAAAGGATGCCAAGAGAATCAGACATCTGCGCTCCAGCGCTATGGTTGAAGGTAAGATGGCAACCAACATCAAGACATTGGTTCTGAAGTAATAAGAAAGGGAGGAATTAAAAAATGGCAAGAGTTAAGGGCGCAATGATGACGCGCAAGAGAAGAAAGTCCACACTTAAGGCTGCCAAGGGCTACTGGGGTGCAAAATCCAAGCACTTTAAGATGGCTAAGCAGGCCGTAATGAAGAGCGGCAACTATGCATTCGTTGGCAGAAAGCAAAAGAAGAGAGATTTCCGTGCTCTCTGGATCACCAGAATTTCCGCACAAGCTAAGGTTAACGGAATGAACTATTCCACCCTTATGCACGGCCTCAAGGTTGCAGGCATCGACCTCAACCGCAAGATGCTCGCTGAAATCGCTGTTTCCGATAAGGAAGCATTCGCAGCACTTTGTGCACAAGCAAAGGCAGCACTTTAATTGTGATAAAAAACCCGATGGTTTCATCGGGTTTTTGTCATACATAGATGTTTTTTCATCCTGCATTTTAGCACAAAAAAGAGTGCAAAATGCACCCAAAGGAGAATAGAATTTATGCTTTTTACAGGGGAAATTATCCGTTCCAGACAAAACAAAAACATCGTCGAGCTATGCAAATTGAACGATCGAAAAGCGCGTGAGGCGACCAAAACCTTCCGCTTTGATGGCATCAAGCTGCTCGAAGAAGCCATCAAAAACGACGTAGAAATTTGTGCCGTCTTTTTGTCGTCCTCGGCACAGGCACGCGTGCTTGAAGGGCTCACCTTGCGCTTCGGCAAGTCGTATGAGAACAAAATAGAGAAGTGTTTTGTGGTGGCGGATGATATTTTTGATAAAATTTCTGAAGAAAAATCGCCCGAAGGCGTAATAACTATTGCAAAATATATTGACAAATTGCAAAAAAATGCTACAATATATAATAGCGTTCATTTTTCCGAGATGAAAAATGAGCATATCGTGCTTCTTGAATCGGTACGTGACCCCTCAAACGTAGGGGCTATCATCCGCTCGGCTGCCGCTATTGGCGTTGACCGCCTGATTTTGAGCGCCGACTGTGCCGATATCTACCATCCGCGCGCTGTGCGCGCATCAATGGGCACACTGTTCAATCAACGCATCGACCGTGTGGGCGATCTTACCGCAACCGTTGCGGAGCTGCGTGCGAGCGGCCGTCGCGTTTTTGCAGCCGCGCTTGATGACAGAGCCCTGCCGCTTGGTCGCTTTGAAATCCTTGCGGGAGATGCCGTTGTCATCGGCAACGAAGGGCACGGACTTTCGGCGGGGGTTATTGCCGCTTGCTCGGATAGCGTTATCATTCCTATGAGCGAGCGTGCCGAATCCTTTAACGCCGCCGTTGCGGCTTCCATTCTTATGTGGGAGTTTGCAAAGGGAAAATAAACTTTGATTTTTTAGATAGGGGGGAGAGAGTTGAAGAGCAAGGATACTTTGTATTGGATATGGCTGTCAAACGCACTCGGTGCAGGCTCTTCCGCTTTCCGGCGCCTTATCTCTCTTTACGATACGCCTTTTGACATCTTTCGGGCTGAGGAGACCGAGCTCGAGCAGATTCCGGGTTTGACCGAGCGTGCAAAGAAGGCGCTTTGCGATAAGAGCCTTGAACGCGCCACTGAAATCCTCGACCAATGTCAGCGAGAGGGAATCGGTTTGTTGACTTACGATGAGGATGCCTATCCGCGTGTTCTGCGTGAAATTCAAAAGCCGCCAATGCTTCTGTACTATCGCGGCAACCTGCCCGATTTCAATCGCAATCTTTGCATCGGTATTGTGGGAACACGCAGTATGAGTGCATACGGAATGCGCCAAGCGTATAAAATGTCGTATGAGCTTGCATCTGCGGGAGCACTTGTTGTAAGCGGTATGGCAAAGGGCATCGACGGTGTTGCGGCAGGTGCCGCACTCAAGGCGGGTGGCACGACCGTTGCCGTGCTTGGATGTGGCGTCGACGTTGTTTATCCCACACATCACCGCAACCTGGTTCAACAAATTGTAAAAACGGGTGTTATCCTCTCGGAGCATGCACCCGGAACGCGACCGAACAGCTATCACTTTCCCATGCGCAACCGCATTATCAGCGGCTTGTCGCAAGCCACTGTCGTAGTCGAGGCCGGTATTGGAAGCGGCTCATTGATTACCGCAAAGGAAGCGATTCTGCAAGGGCGCGACGTCTTTGCTATCCCTGCCAACGTAGGTAGCAAAGGAGCGGACGGAACAAACGGACTTTTACGTGATGGAGCAAGAATGGCACTTTCCACCGAGGATATTCTTGCGCCGTATGAGTATACCTATGCCGAGTCTCTTAATCTTGAAGCCTTCAAGGCGAGCAAGGCTTTGACAGACATCGACCTTTCTCACCTTGCCGAGCTTGGTGTTATCGAGCTTTCCACCAATTCGTCGGGAGAGACGAAAATGAGTCTTTCTCCCTCGACATCAACGACCAAGGAGAAAAAGCCGTCAAAGCCACGTGTAGCATCCTCGAAAAAGGCGAAGCCGACTGAACCCAAAGAGGAAAGGGAAGAGCCCGAGGCAGCAGTGCCCGTAGAGCGTGCTCCCATTCCCGAGGCAACGCTTGCAACACTGACAACGGCACAAAAGGCAATCCTTGAAGCCATCCCTGACGACGGCACGCTTTCTGCCGATGCAATCTATGCACTCGAGCAACCGCGAGCTGACCTGATGGCGGCACTTACTATGCTTGAGATTATGGGGCTGATTCAAAAGCTTCCCGGCTCTCTTTACAAAAAGGCATAACCGAATTTGACAGTTTACTTACGAAGAAATATATAGAACCGAACCACGAAAGGAACAAACAAAGAATGGCAACTAATCTGGTGATTTTGGAGTCCCCTTCAAAGGCGTTGACCGTTAAGGGCTATCTCGGAACCAACTACAAGGTAATTGCATCTATCGGCCACGTGCGCGACCTTCCCAAAAGCACACTTGGCGTAGATGTTGAAAATGACTTTGAAGCACACTATATCAACATTCGCGGCAAGGGTGACCTGATTAAGGAAATCCGCAAGAGCGCGAAATCGGCAAACAAGATTTTTCTCGCAACCGACCCTGACCGCGAAGGAGAAGCTATTGCATGGCATCTCGCCGCGGCACTCGATATTCCCGTAGAAAAAACACAGCGCATCTGCTTCAACGAGGTTACAAAGTCCGCGGTTAAGGCGGCTATCAAAAACCCCAGACAGATTGATATGAACCTTGTTAACTCCCAACAAACGCGCCGTATCCTTGACCGTATTTTGGGCTATAAGCTCAGCCCCCTGCTTTGGAAGAACGTTAAGAGCGGTCTTTCCGCAGGTCGCGTACAGTCGGTAGCAACTAAGATCATTGTTGAACGCGAGGAAGAA
>JAZQKM010000091.1:0-46620 GCA_045542155.1 Eubacteriales bacterium | reverse complement strand
GTTCACACTTGAACAATCAATGCAGACAGGAAAAATGCCATTTCCACAAAAACTATACAGGGTGACAAATTCCAATTTGTCGAGCAGAACAGCGTTAAATGTTGGTGTGATCTTGGTGCAAATTTGGTGCAACACTTTATCAAACGATACTCACGATATTCACGATATCCTGCGTAAACGCGACGAAAACACACGATAAATGCACGATATTACACGATATTTCACGTTATTCACGATATTAAACGGAGTTCTTAAAACTCGAAGAGATAATTTCGACCAAAGGTCGAAACTTGCAAAAAAGGTTCTGCATATGCAGAGCCTTTTTTGTTATCTCTTGGATGAACTGAGGTGCAATGAAATCTGCCTGTGGCAGAATAAATCCGCTTACGTGGATGAAATCGCTATCGCGATGAAATCCGACTTCGTCGGGTTATGGTGGCAGATTTCATATCACCCGAGGCTTGCCTCGGATTTCATCTGAACGTAGTGAAGATTTCATCCGCTAAAGCGGATTTCATCACCGTAGGTGATTTCATTTTCTTTGGCCGTCCTATTTACTTTTCACCGTTTTTATGGTATAATCTAACTAATCGATAAACTTGAATTTGGGGGGTGAGTATATTTTGAAGTGTTATTATCATGGTTCCTGTACCCCTGGCATTATGGAGCTGGAAGCACGTTCCAAGCTCCATAATACAGCAGAGAAGGTCGTCTACTTAACTGACAATATTCCTTATGCACTCTTTTATCTGTGGGATGCAGAACATAATGGCTGCAGTGCTAAGCATGTGACAGGATGGGCTAAAAATGATACTGCATATTATGAAGAGCAGTTTCCAGACCAGCTAAAAACCTTTTATCACGGAGTTTCGGGGTATTTGTATTGCATTCCCGATAGTACGGATATTAAAGTTGTAGAGAATAGAACAAATATGTTTTACTGTTCAATGAATGCTAAAGTGACAGAAGTGATATACATTCCCGATGTGTATGAGGAACTATTGAAATATGAAGCAGACGGGAAATTGGTAGTCCTTCGGTATAACGAGCAATCAGCAGAAAGACAAAATGAATTAGTGGACTTTATCGCTAAGGGAATTATCCGTGAAAAGTTTTATGTGGATAACGAGTCTAAAAAAGAATTTATGAAAAAACGTTTTCCGAAATCATGGGAGAAAGCTGAAATGCTTAGATAAATCTATTACACAAATTCCAATTTGTCGAGCAGAACAGCATTGAATGTTGGTGTGATTTTGGTGCAAATTTGGTGCAACACTTTATGCGACGATACTCACGATGTTCACGATATCGCACGAAAACACACGATAAATACACGCTATCGCACGATATTTTACGATATTCACGATATCAAACGGCGTTCTTAAAACTCCAAGAGATAATTTCGACCTTTGGTCGAAACTTACAAAAGAGGCTGATTCATTTAGTACAGCACAAAAGCCACCCCTATAAACAAAGATAAAGATCAACTAAAAATATAGTTTTATGCCGAAATCCGCCGAATTTTTTTCGGCGGGTTTCCTCGTTTTATGTGGCTTTTTAGTCGCGTTTTGTCTCTTAGCTGTACCTTTGTACGCCTACGATACTCCAAACCACGCCTTCTGCATCTGAAGACTCAGCCCCCCCTTTTTGCTTGTTAAAATACAAAGAATAAGAATCTCTGATTTGGTACAAGGGCAGGGGTTTTTGAAAGTTTCAACTGAAAAATTGCAAATTTGAATTAAAGCGTATTTCTAAATGTTAAAAAAGCGTAAATTTTATTTTTAAAAAAGTAAAACGACCACTCGCTGCTTGAGGTGGCCGTCGGATAAATGGGCGCAAATTAAACAAAAATGTCACTTAAAGTACATCCTGTTTTTGGCGAAACGACGAAATGTATAGTATGTATATATATATACAATATAGCATTGACATTTTGCGTAATTTGTGGTAAAATGAAAGACACGAGTGTCTAAACACTCATTTATTAATTTCGCTCATGTCGGTCAGCTTTTGAACGGCATGAAAAGCCAAAGAACCGAGGAATTCAAAATGCGTAAAGAATCCACACATCAAACCCCTAGAAGAGTACTGCTGTCCAAGTGCTTTGCTGCCTTTATTGCCATCATCTTGCTGTTGCAATCAGCGGCTGTAGGCATTTGTGCTATGGCAGAGAATATCTCTTTACACGTAGATAAAGAGAGCTCTTCACCCTCAATTTCTCCCTCAGGCATCGCTAAGTTCGATGTAGATGAGGTGACAGCAAAACTAAAAAAGGATCTTATCAAGTCGCTTAACCAAAATCTGGTTAAGAAGATCACGGACAGTGAACTCCGCGGTACTGTTGGCTTGATCATTACCTTTTCCGATGACTCCCTCGTAGCTGCTTACACAAGATCGGAATACGCAAGTCAAATGACTTACGAGCAGTTTAAGGATACCGCGGCAGCCAAGAGCTATGCCAACGAGCTTACCGCCAACCAAAACAAGGTGCTCGATCAGCTTATGGCAGAGGGATTGATTAACAACGTCAGCTACAACTACGTACATATTGCCGACGGTGCTTTTGTTAAGACCACCTACGACATGATTGAAAAGATCAGTGCGGTAGAAGGCGTTGAGAGAATTATGATCTCCAACACCTACCTGCCGGCGGCAGCGGTTGAAAATCCCGTTGACGTTTACGAAACCGGTATCTTCAACAGCGGCAGTGTTGACTACACCGGTAAGGGAACCATTGTTGCCATTCTTGATACCGGCTGTGATTATTCTCACACCGCTTTCAACAGTTATGAGGTCCAAAAGCCTTATTATAACCGTGATAAGATCGCAGACCTTCTCGAAAAAGAGGATTTCAAGGCGGAGGAGTTTACACCCGACCTCGAAGCAAGAGAAGTTTACTACGGTAACATTACCGGCAATAAGATCGCGTTTGGCTATGACTACGCCGACAAGGACCCGGACATTATGCCTTTCGAAAATAGCCACGGTACTCACGTAGCCGGCATTATTGCGGGTAAGGATGACAAGATCACCGGTGTTGCTATCGATGCGCAGCTCGCTATTATGAAGGTCTTTAGTGACTACGACGAAGGCGCAGAAGAAGGCGATATCATTGCGGCTCTTGAGGACTCCGTTATTCTTGGCGTTGACGCTATCAATATGAGTCTTGGTTCCACCTGCGGCTTCACTTATGAGAGTGCTCCCGATAAGGTGTATAAGAACGAGGTTTACAGCAGAATCGAGCAAGCAGGTATTTCTTTGGTAGTTGCGGCTTCCAACGATTACAGCAGTGGTTTTGGTTCTGAGCAAGGTAACACCAACAAGACCGATAATCCCGACTCCGCTACCGTAGGTTCTCCCTCCACCTACACATCTGCAATGTCTGTTGCATCCATTAGCGGTAAAAAGGACAATTATATGTTTGCCAATGGCAAGGATGAAATCTTCTTTACTCCTTCGGTTAACACCGCAGGAAAGGAATACGACTTCTTTGCAATGCTTGGCATTACAAAGGGGGATAACGTAACATACGAGTACGTTACCATCCCCGGCGTAGGTATGAAGGTCAACTATACCGGCCTTGATATGTACGGTAAGATCGCACTCGTTAAGAGAGGCGATATCACCTTTGAAGAAAAAGTACAGTTTGCCGCAGAGGCAGGTGCGATTGCCGTTATCATTTACAACAACGTTTTTGGTGACATCACCATGACCATTGGTAACGACGCAAGGATTCCTGCAGTCTCTATCGGTAAAGACGAAGGTGACAGACTTGCGGCACACGAATCGGGAACACTCGAGTTCAATCTCGATAACGTAGCAGGTCCCTTTATGAGTGATTTCTCCTCTTGGGGTCCTAATCCTGACCTGACTCTTAAACCCGAAATCACGGCGCACGGCGGCAATATTCTTTCTGCCGTTGTAGGCGGTGAATACGACGAGCAGAGCGGCACGAGTATGGCTGCTCCCAATATGTGCGGTATTACCGTCCTGATCCGTCAGTACGTAAAGGAAACCTTCCCCAAGCTTTCCGCAACCGAGGTAAGAGACCTCGTTAACCAGCTTACTATGTCGACTGCGACCATCGCACTCGACCAAAAGGGCAACCCTTACTCCCCAAGAAAACAGGGTGCAGGTATTGCCGATATCGCAAAATCCACCACGACTCCCGCATACCTTCATGTTGACGGTATCAACAAGACCAAGCTTGAGCTCAAGGATGACCCCAACCGTACGGGCGTCTACAAGATGAGCATCAATCTGACCAACCTTTCCGATCGCACACTCTCCTACAAGCTCGGTAACATTACCATGACCGAAAGCATATCCGCTTCCGAACCTGAGTACGTAGCAGAAATGGCGTATCTGCTTTCCAACAGTTCCGAGTATAGCGTTGAAGGGGGCACCCTTGTAGACGGTGTGGTTTCGGTTGCGGCAGGACAAACCGCAAAGATAAACGTAACCCTCACATTGTCGGCTAAGGATAAGAGCTATCTTAACGCTACGTTTGAAAACGGTATGTACGTTGAGGGTTATTTGACCTTCACCAGCACCGAAGAGAACGGCATCGACCTCAATGCTCCTTTCCTTGCCTTCTATGGCGATTGGAGCGAGGCTCCGATCTTTGACCTTGACTTCTATGAGGTTGAAACCGAGGCACACAACGATGCTATTGACGACGAAGACAAGATCAAAGCAGATTATTACGCAACGACCCCCCTGGGTACTTACTACTATGACTACATCCTTCCTTTGGGCAGTTACGTTTACGAGATGGATGAAACCAAGTATAACGCAATTCCCGCAACGCAGGAAAAAGCAGCTGTTTCTTACTATGCAGACTGTATCAGCGGTATTTACGGTGTATTTGCCGGACTTCTCAGAGGCGCTAAAGAGCTCAATATTCAAATTGTTGATACTTCCACCGGTGAGGTTGTATGGGAAGACACGCAATACAACTGTTACAAGGCACACTTCAACGGTTCTCCGTACCCCTATCTTGCTAAATTCAATCTTCCGTCTGTAGATTTTGAAACGGGAAAAGTACTGGGTAACAACAATACCAAGCTTGAGGTTACCATGAGCGCCAAGCTCGACTGGGAGGGCGGCGAAAACATCTCCGACTCCTACTCCTTCTCGTTCTATATCGACTACGAAGCTCCTGCTGTAATCAGTTCCAATTTCAGAACCGAGTACGATAAGGGAAGAGAAGAGAACAGATACTATCTTGATCTTACCGTATTCGATAACCATTATGTTATGTCGGTTCGCCCCATTGCGGTGTACGAGATTTGGGATCCCGAAAAGGGAGATATTGAAAAGACCTACGCTTCCCTTACCGAGTATCCTATTCCAGTATATCAGACCAATCGCGGCGAAAATACCGTGGTCACTATCGAGCTTACCGACTATCTGGATATCATTGCGGATTCCACCATGCCTAACGGCGTGACACTCTATCTTGACGACTATGCAATGAACGCTTCCATCACCTACGTTCCTTTCCCCTCTACTGCAGATGACGGCAAGGATCTGGAATTTATGGAAGATGAAATCGAGCTCGACATTAACGAGACCTTCGATCTCACCAAGTTCCTTGTATACGAAGATACCACCAAGACTGTTAACAGCGATTATCTCCACACGCTTAAGTGGGAGGTTGGTCATTGGGTAAACGACGTATGGGAACCCGTTGACGATGTATTAGCTATTGAAAACGGCCAAATTGAGGCGTTGAAATCCGGTACGGCGCTTGTACGAGTCACCAGTGACAGCTGGATCACAAAGACAACGTCGAACGGAATTACCGTAAACATTCCTACATTTAAGTACTTGACGGTAAATGTCTCCGAGACTGTTATAACCGATAATCCCAATTCAGGCGATAATGTATTGCTTGAATCGTTAGAGTTCGTCTCTTACAAAACACTATTTGCATTTAACAGTGACATCGATTATTCCGAAATCGGCAGAACTGATTCGGTTCACTATTTCGATGGCAACTATAGCGTATCTTGTTACCCCTCCGAAAAGATACAGCTTACCCCTCTGCTTAAGCCTTGGAATATCTCCGAGGATAGATACACGCTCTCCTGGACGTCGAGTAACCCCAAGGTTGCTACTGTTGATGAAAACGGTGTAGTAACTGCGGAGGCTGAAGGTAACTCCAGAATTACCCTTAAGATCACCATTGACGGAAAAACTTCTACTCTTGCAGCAAGACTTTCTGTTGAAGTAAAGAGTGAATTTATCATTGAAAACAGAACACTTATTGCCTACAAGGGTAAGGGTGGTGAGGTTGTGATCCCCGATGATGAAGGAATTATTTATATCGGCGATTTCGCATTCTCTCACTATGATCTGGATAACGAGAAAGAGGTAGAGAAGGACGAAAACGGTTACTATGATTTGGACGAAAAGAAGTCGGCTATCGGTAACGATACCGTAACCTCTGTTGTCATTCCTGAGGGCGTTGAATTCATTAACCAATACGCTTTCTACAACTGTACTGCACTTAGAAACGTAACGCTTCCTTCCACATGTAAGCAGATTGGCGAGCATGCATTTGAGGATTGTATCATTCTTGAAAACGTAAATTTCGATCATGTTAAGATCGTTTCCGACTATGCATTCAACAATTGCAAGAGTCTCTCTTGCGAAGAGATCGGCGGAGCAAAAACTTCTGAAATCTACACGGTAGGTAAATTTGGCTTTGCAAGCACCAGATTCTCCAATTTGACACTTACCCACCTTGCAAGAATCGGAGAGAGTGCATTTGCAAATTGCAGCAAGCTGACCTCCGTTGAGTTGGGTTCCAGCACCAGAGTTTCCTCTAAGATGTTCGAGAACAGTGGTTTGACTTCGGTCACTGTCTATGCTGATAGCATTGCTGATGATGCTTTTGCAGGTTCCAAAAACCTCAAGAGTGTAGTGATTGCCAATGACATTACCTATTTGGGCGCAAGAGCCTTTAAGGATTGTGAGCGACTTGAGAGCATTGAGTTTAAGAAGTCTGTTGAGGCGATTGGTGATTACGCATTCAGCGGTTGTGAAAAGCTTACCGGTGTTAAGCTCCCCGATGGAAAGATTAATATTGGGGATAGTGCATTCGATTCCTGCAAGCTGCTTACCATTAAGCTTTCCCAAAACACCGAGCTTGCCTACATCGGCATAACTCCCTTCTTGGCTTACAAAACAAACGTCAGCATTGACGTTGCCGACTCTGCACTCTATGTTGAGGAAAATGGTGTTATCTACAACAAGGATAAGACCACACTCGTTCTTGTTATTCCCGATAGCACCAAAACCGAGTTTGTTGTTCCTGCAAATGTTGTAAAAATTGGCAGTGGCGCATTCTCCTCTCTGAGCAAACTCAAAAAGGTAGAATTTGCCCCCGGTTCACAACTTACTACCATTGAAGAGAATGCATTTGCGGGCTGCAGCGCACTGACTACTGTTGTGCTTCCCGAAAAAGCGATTTCTATTAAGGAATATGCATTCTATGCAACCTCCGAGCTTAAAACGATCGACCTTTCTATGGTTACCGATATTGGTATGTATGCATTTGCCATGTCGTATCTTAAGAATGTTGACCTTTCCAACGTTCAAACGATTGGCGACGGTGCATTTTACGGTAATCAGTCTCTCGAGACTGTTAAGCTCGCCGCTAACGTAAACATAGGAAAGTTAGCATTTGCAGAGTCTGCTGTTAAAACAGTTGATCTCTTGGGCGATGCTACCATTGGTGATAGCGCATTCTATTCTTGTGCATATCTTACTTCCTTTGACTTTAGCGAAGTAACGGGCAAGATCGGCAATTTCGCATTCTACAAGTGTCTCTCTCTTGCATCTGTTGTAGCGCCTTATGTTACCGAACTTGGCGAAGGTGCATTTAGCGATTGTGCAAGTCTTAGTGAATTCAGCGCAGAGCGTCTTGAAAAGATCAACAATAATGCCTTTGCTCCTAACGATGAAAAGGCAACCTATGTTAACAAGCTTGTATCCGTAAATCTCCCCGCACTCACATACGTAGGCGACTACGCTTTCTACGGTTCGTTGAGTCTCCAGTCTATTGACCTTCCCAAGGTAACCTTTATCGGTGAGGGTGCATTTGCTCTTTGCGAGGCACTTGAGTCTGTTGCTCTTACCGAAACACTTAAAGAGGTTTCCGGATATACCTTCTATGGCTGCACATCTCTTACCGATATTGACTTTTCTCATCTGGTTAAGATCGGTGAAGGTGCATTCTGTGCAGTTCCTCTGCCTGAAGCTCTCTCTCTCGACAACGTAGAGTACATAGACGGTTATGCGTTTGTTGAGACGCTTAACAATAACGGGGTAGAGTTTGGAACGAACAATTTGGTTAGCGTTTATGCTCCCAAGCTTACCTTTGTTGGCGATCAAGCGTTTGCAGGTTGCAAAAAACTTACATCTGTAACGGCTCCCGCTCTTGAAAGCATTGGTTACGGTGCATTTGCTTACACCGCTATGGAGCAGTTCGTAATCGGCGATTCTCTCAAGGACGTAGACTTTAACATTTTTGAGGGAAGTGAGTCCTTCAAGGGTTTGGTTAACAGTGAGGGCCTCGATACCGTGGTTTTGGAAAATGTTGTTCTTGATAAGGGTGTTCTTTATGTTAAGAGCGATAAGGGCTACATCCTTACCACCTATCCCGCCGCTAAGGAAGATCCCGAGTATGCCGTTATCGAAGGCACTGTAAGAATTGAATTCGGTGCAGCCCTCGGTAATAAGTACCTTGAAAAGGTAATTCTTCCTTCCACTCTTAAATACATCGGAAACTACGCGTTCCAAGGTTGCGAAAAGCTAAATACTGTTGTATTTAAGTCCTATTATGCTCCCGTGCTTGAGGGAACTATGACCGGTGAAGAAATTAAGATCAACTTTGAAAACGTTTCTGATTATACCGGCTTTGACTCTCTGTATAAGTACAGCTTCTACTATCTCACTCAAAGCGAGGTTGCTGCTCCTTATTATTACAGCACCTTTATTGGTGTTGTAGGACACAAATCTGCAGCAGATCTTGTGGCAATCCTTCCCGATAACTGTGAAGGTTATGATACTCTCATTTACAACGCATACTTCACCTTTGCTGAGGAAACGTCCGGCGTAACCGCAGGAAAGTATGCTCACGCGTTCATCGAGGCAGTAAACAAACTCCCCACTGACGTAGACAGATTTGATACTCTCCTGGTAAATGCAGCTATTACCGCATACAACGCTCTTGAAAGACATAGCGAGGATATGGCTTTCGTTGACGAATCGGTACTGACTACATTTAAAAATGTACGCAAGGCGTACAACGCTGACGTAGTAGAAGGCAAGATTGCCCATCTGTTTGACATGGATAAGCTTGAATATTGCTTTAACAAGGTTAAAGATGCAAAGAAAGCTTATGATGCTCTTACCGCTGAGGAAAAGGAACTCGTTACCAATGCATCTGTACTGGATGCAAAAATCGCGGCGCTCAATGAACTTTATGGCAAAACCGTTGATTTCGGTCTTTCCTACGCCGAAAATGTTGGAGTAGAAGAAGATACTCCTATTGTAGACGATAACGCAGAACCTCCGCAAGGACTTCAAGTATGGGTCATTGTGCTGATCGTAGTTGGCTCTGTACTTGTTATCGGCGGTGCTGCGACGGTTACTGTAGTGCTTATGAAAAAGAAGAAGCAGAACGTAAGCGTTAAGGAAGAGTTGCCTGTCAGCGAAAAGGAAGAGTCATCCGATGATAATGGCAACACCGTCGAGTAAACGGAAAACAACAAGTAACGGAAGGTTTTTATGCTACGTATGAAGAAGAGAAGTTTAATTTTAGCAATCGTTCTTACCATAGCCCTGGCAGTTATTCTGCCGGGGTGCGGTAAGGAAGAGCAGAGCCTTGAAGGGCTCTACATTGCCACCTTTGATTTGAAAGGCGGTACGTTTGAGACTCCCACGTCGAGTGTGAGTACAAAAATCAATTTTGCTTACCATCCCAACACAGTAGTTTTGAACCCTTGTGAGCTTAACGGCTACAAGCTTTTTAGAACCGGTTACGTTTTTACCGGATGGTATACCGATGAGAGTTGCACCGAGTCCTCAAAATGGGACTTCGATTCCTACATAAACGAGGAGCAGCTCACACTCTATGCGGGATGGAAGGTAGCTATCAAGCACACCTACACAGTTTATTATTTTAATGAAGACAACGCCCAAGTCAAGCTTGGTGAATACGAGGTAGACCCCGGAGATAAATTCGACGATTGGCGCCGTTTTGCCAAGAGTAGAATTGGGTATACTCCTCTCGGATTTTTCAGTGATTCGGAATGCACGGTTGCATGGGATCAAGGCTTTACCCACCCCGGTGGGGATGCAGACCTTGACATTCCTGTGTACGTTAGCTATTTGAAAGGTATTTGGTCCTTTGTAGATAGCTTTGAAACCCTTGAAAAAGCCATTTCCAATAATGCTAATATTCAGCTTACCGCAGACATTAACTGCAACGGTGCTATTTGGCCGTTGGGTGATTATGGCGGTGAGTTTGCAGGAAACGGACATACCATTTCAAACTTCACTATTGAAAAGAGCAAACGCGGTTCTACGTATTTCTGTTCGATATTCAATAACCTTTCCAATGGAGCAAAGATCTCCGATGTTTCCTTTACTGATGTCACATACGACCTGAGCGGAACCCAAGGCGCTACTGAACTTAAGGTTGCGGCACTTGCTGTTTCTTGCCAAGGCAAGGGAAGCATTGAGGTGAATATCTCTGATGTTACAATCCAAGGTAATATCGTTACCGATTACACCGGTGAAATTACCAAAGCAAACGAGTTTGTATATGACAAATCCAATAATGCTGAGATCATAGTCGGCGATAATTGTAATATCAATGTTACAGTCAATAATTAAAGGAATATAGAAACGAGGTAAAAGAGAAAATGGAAGAAAAAAACATCCCTACTCCGGAAGAAAATAACGTTCCCACACCGGAAGAGAATAACATTCCCACACCGGAAGAGAATAACGTTCCTGCACCGGAAGAAAAGAAGAATTCCACACCGGTAAAGAATAGCGAATCCAAAACATCCCTCATTGGCAAAATTAAGAAATTTGCTAAAAAGTCTACCAAGAAATTTGTTGCATTGGTTCTTGCCGTTGTTTTGGTTTTGGGAGCAACTGTAGGTGCTCTCATCGCATTGCTTGGTAACAACAATAACAAAAAGGGTCTTAGCAATGAAATCGACCACCTGGTTCTTGCAAGCCAAGAACTTGACGGCGTATTCAATCCCTTCTACTCTTCCTCCGGCCCTGACGGCTCTGTTGTCGGCATGACGCAGATCGGCATGCTTTCCTCCGATAAGGAAGGAAAGGTTGCTTACGGAGAAGATGAGGCGTGCGTAGTCCTCGACTATGCAACAACGCAAAAAATGGATGGCGAAACCGTTTTGGAAACCACCTACTACTTTGTTTTGAAGAACAATCTTAAGTTCTCCAACGGATCCCCCCTTACCATGAAGGATGTACTTTTCAACCTTTATGTGTACCTTGATCCCGCTTACTATGGAAGCGCTACTATCTACTCCACCGAGATCATCGGCCTTCAGGAGTACAGAACGCAGACCAAGAACGAGAACGAGCAAAAAGACTTCAACAAGCAGTTTAATGCGCTGGCATCCGATAGAGTTTACCGCTTGATCGAATGTCTCGAGGCAGTTTATGACGAGCATAAGAACGTCAGCTTGAGCGAGGATGAAATGATCACGGCTCTTACCGAGCAAATGGAACTCAACTCCGGCGATGCTGCTTACAAAACCGTTGTTTCCGATTACAATCTTGCAGTGAAGTACTTCCAAGAGGAATTAAAAACCGACTACAACAATGCAAAGGGTACTGCTCAGGATATTTCCTATACCGATAAGAACGGCAATAAGGTAACCCTTACTACCGATACCGAGGCATTCCTTTTCAACGAGGGTTTCATCACCTGGGACAAGAAGGAAAAGGTGTTTGTATACTCTCTTGGTGAGAACAGCAAGAACATGACCGAGGAAGAGGCTATCAATGCAATCTATACCAGTTATGTTCCCAACGACATGATCACGGTTGTCAGCTATTGGGCTACTGCACAAAAGCTTTTGGATTACTTCGCTTTCCTTGAAAAGCAAGCTTACTTTGAAAGCATTGATGAAGAAGACAGAATTAAAAATATTTCCGGTATTAAGTATGCTAACAAAACCGAGGCTGTTACTGTTAACGGTGTAGAATACGGTGTTCCTACCTTGGATGAAAACGGTGCTGTAATCGAGGGTAACGAGGTTCTTTCCATCACCATCGAAAAGGTTGACCCCAAGGCTATCTGGAACTTCGGCTTTACCGTTGCTCCTATGTACTATTACTCCAACGCAGAGCAGATCGCTGCATTTGACTATGAAGCAAACTTTGGCGTTCAGTTTGGTAGCGTAGAATTCCAAGATACCGTTATCAAGGCTCCCGAAAAGATCGGTGTTCCCGTGGGTGCAGGTCCTTACAAGGCTACTACCGCCAACGGTGATAGCTCTAAAGTTACTGCAGGCACCTTCAATGCAAACAACGTAGTTTATTTTGAGCGCAATGAGCACTTCATGTTTGACGTAAAGATTAAGTACGTTGACTACAAGGTTGTTTCCACCAATCTTATGCTTGAGTCCCTCTACAACAATGAAATTCACTTTGTAGAACCTTCTTGTATCCAAGAGAATATTGACTCCATCGCTGCAAATGCTTCCAAGGGCTTTGCAAGCACCCCTGTTATGACCAACGGTTACGGTTATATCGGTATCAATGCTGAAAAGGTTCCGGATATCGAAGTACGCCGCGCTATTATGAACGCAATCAACACCCAATACGCTGTTGACTATTACTTTGGTTACTCCAAGCCCATCACCCGTCCTATGACCAAGGCTTCCTGGGCATATCCCGAGGGTGTTGACGCAGAAGGACAGTACTACAAGTTTGATGAAACCGGTGCTACAAGTGAACAACGCGTTATCGATGCGGGCTATGTCAAGAATGCTGACGGCATTTACACCAAGGACGGTCATACTCTCAAGTATGTCTTCACCATTGCAGGTGACACTACCGACCACCCTGCATACGCATCTCTCAAGAGAGCAGCAGAAATCCTCAATGATCATGGCTTTGATATTGAGGTCAGAACCGATATCAACGCTCTTAAGAAGCTGAACAACGGTGACCTTACCGTTTGGGCAGCAGCTTGGGGTGCAGGTGTTGACCCTGATATGTATCAGGTATACCACAAGGATTCCACTGCAGGCTCCACCGCTAACTGGGGTTACCGTGCTATTCTTGCAAACGCAGGCAACAAGTACAGCGAAGAGCTTGCACTTGTTAACCAACTTTCCGAAATCATTGATTTGGCAAGAGAGACCATTGTAGAAGAGGAAAGAGCAGGCTTCTATAAGACTGCACTCGACATCGTTATGGAGCTCGCGGTTGAGCTTCCCACCTACCAACGTAGTGACCTCTTTGCTTACAATACCAACATCATCGATGTAAATTCTCTCACCCCCGCATCGGAGCTGACTCCTTATAACGGCCCTATGAGCAGAATTTGGGAGGTAAGCCTCAACGAGACTAACTAAAACGTAGTTCGTAGCAGAGGAAAAATAAAATGTTAAAGTACATACTGAAAAGACTCGGTCTTTCGGTGATCGTTCTTTTTGGCGTCTCACTCATCATTTATTGTTTGGTAAGATTGATGCCTACCGATTATCTTGAAAACAAGTTTTCGGCCCAGATTCAGCAGGGAACGATTACAATGGAAAAGATAGACGAGTTTAAGAAAAAATACGGTCTTTATATGCCCGAGGCCTATCTCGACGTAACGGTACACGGCGGAACACACGACGGTGCAGTGCTTAGAAGAGACGTAAAAGTAAAGGCATATAGCGACCTCCAAAACGGATACTCGGATTATAAGAAATTCTACACAGGTACTTATACCTTGAAGGATGAGCTTAAGCTGGAGCTGAAGGATGACTCGAGTTGGGCGTTGTATGAGCTTTCTGGCGATACGTCCACTCGAGTTTCTTCGGGGACTTACGTAGCACAAGACGGCAAGATAACGCTCACCTCTCTCAGAGGAGACGCTGAGTACGATGTGCATTACAGTGAGGCAAGTGTTTGGAACAAGTTTTTGGCAATATTTGAGGGTTACCTCTCGTGGCTTGGCAATATGCTCAAGGGCGACTGGGGCGAATCCTTCCTGTATCAGCTCCCCGTTAACCAAGTCATTGCCGAGCATATGTGGATATCCTTTGCCATATCCCTTGTTGCTTTGATTCTCCAATTTGCCATTGCCATTCCTCTTGGCATTGTCAGCGCAACTCACCAATATTCCGTAATTGATTACACGGTTACCATCATTACTATGATAGGCATTTCGTTGCCCTCGTTCTTCTTTGCGGCACTGCTTATCAAGGTATTTGCAAGCTGGCTTGGTTGGTTCCCCGTTTCCGGACTTGTAAGCGCGGGTGGCGCCGGTGAGGGTATAGCACATTTTCTTGATATGGCTCACCACCTCGTTTTGCCTATGCTCGTTCTCGTTGTACTGTCCATCGGCGGTTTGATGCGTTATACGAGAACCAATATGCTCGAGGTTCTTAACTCTGATTATATTCGTACCGCGCGTTCCAAGGGCCTTTCTGAAAAGAAGGTTATTTACGTTCACGCATTCCGCAACACAATGATCCCTCTTATGACGCTTCTCGCAGGTATTTTGCCCTCGCTGTTCGGCGGTGCCATGATTACCGAGGAAGTATTCGCTATCGAGGGTATCGGTCGACTTGCATACAAGGCATTGCAACAGGGTGACGTTCCCTTTATTATGGGATACAATATGTTCCTCGCGGTGCTGACGGTAATAGGTACTTTGTTATCTGACCTGATGTATGCGGTTGTTGACCCAAGAGTTAAGCTTTCCAAGTAATGAGCGACAGGGAGAAAACAATGGAAGAAAATAAAAACATAAATCTTGAGGTTCAAAACGAAGAACTTGTCCAAGAAGAGGTATATTACAAGGAATTGTCTCCGGGCAGAGTTGTCATGCGAAGATTTTTCCGTTCTCGCCTCTCTCTTGTCGGCGTTATTATGCTTGTCGTGCTCTTCGTGTTTGCATTTGCGGGACCTCCCGTTATGCATATGCTCGGCTATCAGTGGAGTGAAACCGAAACCGACCATACGCCAACGGTTAAACGAGCTATTATGGAGCTCGGTTTTACAACAAAGGATGCACAGGGAAATGAATATCCCATCATCCAATTCGTTGAGGAAGAGGTAGGTATCAACTCCTACGCACCTCTTTCCTCGTCTCACATTCTCGGTACCGACGAAAAGGGAATGGATATCTTTATCCGTTTGATGTACGGTGGTAGAATTTCCCTTACCCTTGGTTTTGTAGTCGTTATTCTTGAAACAATTATCGGCGTTATTATGGGTGGTATCTCCGGATACTTTGGCGGAAAGATCGACCAGCTCATTATGAGAATTGTTGACATTCTCAACTGTATTCCCACCCTTCCTATCCTTTTGATTGCATCTGTAGTTATAGACTCTTGGGACGTTGAAAGCTCTATGAGAATTTACTATTTGATGCTGATTATGACCGTATTTGGTTGGAGCGGAACAGCGCGTATGGTAAGAGGACAGATCCTTTATTTGCGTGAGCAGGAATACATCGTTGCCTGTGAGGTTATGGGTATTCCCACTTGGAGAAGAATTTTCAAGCATCTTGTCCCCAACATCATGCCGCAGTTGATTGTATCCATGACACTCGGTCTTGGCGGAATTATTCTTTATGAGTCTACATTGAGTTACCTCGGGCTGGGTATTCCGCTTCCGTATGCTGCATGGGGAACGATGATCTCATCCTCCACCGATCCTATTACAATGCAGTATTATCCCAATCTTTGGATCCCTGCAGGCCTTTTGATTGTTATTGCAGTCCTTGCCTTCAACTTTGTAGGCGACGGTTTGCGTGATGCTATGGATCCCAAGTCTAAGAGGTGATTGATATGAGTAAGAATATTAAAAACCCCAATCTTCTCACCATCAAAGAGAGCCGCGCGATCATAAAGAGCAATCTTCGCGAGATGAAGCGCTTTGAAAAGATGAAGCGCGAAAAGCGTACCCCTGAACAGTTTACCACTACCATGAGATCGAATGATAACGTTCTTGAGGTGGAAAACCTTGAAACCTTCTTCTATACCGATAACGGTGTGGTTCGTTCAGTAAACAACATATCCTTTGACATTCCCAAAAACGCCATCGTTGGTCTTGTAGGTGAGTCTGGCTGCGGAAAGAGCGTAACCAGCCTTTCCATTATGCAACTTGTACAAGCACCGCAAGGGCAGGTTGTTGGCGGCAAGATCAAATTCAACCCCGGGGAGCTCGGTCAGGATGAAGAGGGGCATGATAAGTGTTACGACATCACAAAAATGCCCACTTTGGATATGTGCCGCATCAGAGGCAAGGATATTTCCATGATATTCCAAGAGCCTATGACAAGCCTCAATCCCGTATTTACCGTAGGATATCAAATCGAAGAGGTATTCTATTTGAATAATCCCGAGGCAACCAAAGAGGAGGCGAGAGCAAAAGCGATCGAGATGCTCGCCACCGTTGGTATTCCCATGCCGGAAACAATGGTAAACTATTATCCTCACCAACTTTCGGGCGGAATGCGTCAGAGAGTTATGATCGCAATCGCATTGACCGGCAATGCTAAGCTGATTATTGCAGATGAGCCTACCACGGCACTTGACGTTACCATTCAAAGCCAAATCTTGCATCTGCTCAAAAAGGTACAGAAGGATTGCGGTGCTTCCGTAATGCTGATCACCCACGACCTTGGCGTAGTAGCAGAAATGGCAGACTACGTGGTGGTTATGTATGCAGGAAAGATCGTAGAGAAGGGTACCGTGTACGAGATCTTCGATAATCCTATGCACCCCTATACCAAGGGCGTTCAAAGGGCGAAGCCTTCTCTGACATCTGATGTTGGTGAGGAGCTGTACAGCATTCCCGGTAACGTTCCCAATCCAATCAACATTCCCGATGAGTGCTTGTTCAAGGGTAGATGTGATAGAAGATGCGCTCAGTGTGAGGGTAAGGGCTACCCCAAGGAGATCAAGCTCAGCCCCACGCACAGTGTGTTCTGCCATCTATACGATGAGAAAGGGGGAGAGAACTGATGGAAGAGAAAAACAACCTTTCAAACCAAAAGGATTATATTCTTGAGGTTGATGGACTGAAGCAGTATTTCCCCGTAGCAACCAACTTCTTTGGCAAGCCGACTGCTTTCCTTCGTGCAGTCGACGGTGTTTCCTTCAAGCTTGAGCGCGGAAAAACGCTTGGCATAGTTGGTGAGTCGGGATGCGGAAAAACCACACTCGGTAGAACCATTCTTCGCCTTTACGATGTTAGTGAGGGAAGCGTGCTTTATTCTTCCGAAAAGGAAAACGGCGAAAAGGTCACCCGTGACCTTGCGAAGATTTCCAAAAAGGAATTTTACAAGTTACGCACCGAGCTACAGCTCGTATTCCAGGATCCGTATTCCTCTTTGCCCCCCAGAATGACGGTAGGTGCTATCATCGGCGAGGCGGTAAGAGTTCACAAAATTGTTCCGGAAGCCGAAATCAGCAGTTATGTAAGAGGCGTTATGGCAAGATGTGGACTCCAACCCCATCACTATGATAGATATCCTCACGAGTTTTCGGGTGGACAACGTCAAAGAATCTGCATTGCAAGAGCTTTGGCGGTAAAGCCTAAGCTTGTCATTTGTGACGAGCCTGTATCGGCACTTGACGTTTCTATTCAAGCACAGATTATCAACTTGCTCAAAAAGCTGCAACGCGAAGAGGGAATGTCGTATATGTTCATTTCGCACGACCTCTCGGTTGTTAAGTACATTTCCGATGATATTGCGGTTATGTACCTTGGAAACATTGTTGAAATGGGTAGCGCAAAGGAGATCTGCACAAATGCAAAGCACCCCTACACGCAGGCGCTTTTCTCTGCAGTTCCCGTAGCAAATCCTCATAAAAAATCTGAGCCTGTAGCACTTGAGGGCGAGATCCCCAGCCCTGCAAATCCCCCCAAGGGATGCAAATTTCACACAAGATGTAAGTTCTGCACCGAAAAGTGTCGAGAGGTTGCTCCTACTATGACCGATGTCGGTAACGGACATTACGTTACTTGTCACCTTTACAACGAACATTCTAACACAAATGAAGAAAAATAAAAAAGCAAAAATCGTTTATTTCGAGGATAAGGGAGATACAGTATATTCTATGGCTGCTCTTGAGGGAAGAACCCCCGAGGAGCAGGAGGAATATGACAAAAAACGCAAAAATCGCATATCCGCCACAGGAAAAGAAAGATGGGCTATGCTAACGGCTGCTTTTTCCGTTTACGGACCAATTCTGTTGCTGTGTGTCGCTTCATTTTTCGTTGCTGCACTTCTTCTTTATCTGTTTTTGAGATAATATATCCAAGCAGCGCTTCCATTCAAAGTTTTTAATGCCGCTTAAGGCAAATAAATAACACAAGGAGAAAAAGCTATGACATTCAAAAATTTACTCAAAAACCGAAAGCTGTGTCTCATAATTGCTGCTTCTGTTCTTGCTGTAGCAATTATCGTTGGCGTGGTACTTTGGATTTGTCTTGGCGGAAAGCCAGACGATGGTCCCGGTGACGACGATCCCGGTACAAACAACACCGAGACATTCAAGACCGAATGGCCTGAAGCCGGAGTTTACTACTTTGATGATGTAAACTTCCAAAATACGTTAACGCTTAATGTTGGCGATACGTTTTCCCTTTATGTAAAGGGCGAGCTCAGCGCGGGTAAGTATACGCTTACCGACAGTCAGCTTGTGCTCGACTTTAACGCGGAAGGTGTTAGCGACGTAACCGCTACATACGAGGGTGACGTAATTTCCCTTACCTACAACAACGCAAGTATGCGTTTGTTGAAAAAGCTCAACTACACCGTTAGCTTCAATGTTGACGGCGGTAGTGAGGTAGCTGCTCAAACCGTTCTCAACGGTAAGGGCGCATCCAAGCCTGCGGATCCTACCCGTCCCGGCTTTGTATTTGTCGGTTGGTATGCAGACGCTGAGTTTAAGAATGCTTACGCATTTGGCTCTGCTCCCGTAACCGCTGACACGACCGTTTATGCAAGATGGATCGCTGAAAGCGTTACCGGCAAGGAATATACCGTAAAGCTGGATGCAAACTACGAAGATGCTGCTGTGCTGGCAGATGAAATCACTACAGGCGGCAAGCTCTTTGATCTGCCTGTCCTTGATAGAGAAGGCTATACCTTTGGCGGTTGGTGGTTTAGCACCGAATCCGACGGTAACAAACTTTCCTACAAGTATGAGGACAATATGTCCATCAACGCAAACATCACGCTCTTTGCGCTCTGGACAGCAAAGCCTACCGATTCCAAGCTTGCAGTGCCGATCGTTAATGTTACGGCAAACAACATCAGCTGGAATTCTGTTGAAAACGCAAGAGCTTACGATGTTAAGATCATTGCAGAGGACGGAGAGGTTATGGTAGATGCTTCCACTGCCGCAACCGTTATGAATGTTTCCTTTGGCGATTGGAGTGCAGGCAAATACGAGATCGTTGTTACTGCCAAGGCAAATTCCGGAGAGCAGAACGACTCCGTTGCTACAAGATATTATGTAAACAAGGCTCTCACTAAAGTTTCTGAGTTCTTTGTAGACGGCTCTGTTCTCGTATTCAACACTGTTGAAAATGCAGAGAAGTATCTTATTACTGTAGTGTGCGGTAATCCCGAACATAACCACACTGCATTTGATAACGGTTCTTCCAGAACCTTCAACTTTGCCAACTGCACCATGACTGCAAGCGGTATTCAATTTACCGTTACCGCAGTAGCAGATGGCTACGCTTCCTCTACTTCTGACGTATTTACAGTTACCAAGAATCTTGATAGCGTTAGCGGTTTCCGCTTTGACGAAGCAACTCAGACCCTTGTTTGGAACGAGGTTGCTTCTGCAGAGAGTTACATGGTTTCGGTTAAATGCGGCAACTCTGCACACAACCATGACTTTGTTAACTTTGGTACTCAGACATATGTAAGCCTTAAGGAATGTGATGCTCTTGAAGGTGGCATCGTTGTTAAGGTTTATGCTAAATCCGAAGGTTATAATTCTCCCGCAGCATCCGAGTATGTATTCAACAAGGCTGTTCTCGGTACTCCCGCAAACCTTCTTCTTAACGGTAACGTCCTTAGTTGGGATGCAGTTGCCGGAGCAGAGAAGTATGAGGTAACCGTAAATGGTACCGCATATGAAAGCACAACCACCGCCTTCGATCTTACCTCTGTATTAGATGTTATCGAAGGCTTGGAATACACGCTCACTGTTCAGGCAAAGGGCACTACCGATTCTTTGGTATCCGATGCGCTCGTAGCGTGCTACTATGAATTGAATGAAAAGGTTTCTTATGCCAACGGCAAGCTCAGCTGGACTCCCGTTATCGGAGCACAGTACTATGAGATCCAGGTAAACGACGGCGAGATCGTTCGAGTAGAGGGCGGTGCATATTCCGCACTCGTAACCCTGAATAAGAAGGGTGAAAACCTCGTAAAGGTTCGTTTTGTTGATGGCAAGAACGTTTCCGATTGGGCTACCACCACCGTAACCGCGCACCGTGTTATCTTTGATACACTTGGCGGCGAGCCTGTTGATAACCAATTCAAGGCTGTAGGTGATCCCATCACTCTCCCCACCACCGAGAAGGCAGGTTATAATTTTGTAGCTTGGTACAACGTTCCCGGCGGCGCAACCAGCAACGGTGCGGCTTATAATGATGCTATTTTTGCCGAAAGCGGCGATATCGTGCTTTACGGTTATTATAGTGCAAAGAAATACGAAATCATCTACAACTACGGTGTTGGCGGAACCGGCTCCCTTACCTCCGATTGGGTAAGCTTCGACGGCAACTACACCCTTACTGTTCCCACAGCAAGCAGTGTTGCAGGTGCATTTGGCGGTTGGTTCTCCGCTCCTTACGGTATGGGTGTTCAGTACACCGATGGCAGCGGTAACAGCCTTGCTCCCTGGAGCCTCACCGAGGGCAAGGAGCTCTATGCATTCTGGGTTGATGAAACACTTTCTTTCACTCCTACCAGAGTAAACGGCAAGGACGTTTATGCCGTATCCAAGGGCGCGAGAATCGCTCTTGTGACCGAATTGACCATTCCCGCAACCTATCGTGGCCTGCCTGTTGCATTTATTGCAGGTAACGCCTTTACAAACTGCTCTAACCTCGAGGTTATCAATCTTCCCGAAACCATTGAGCAGATTTCTATGATCTCTCCTTTCGAGGGATGCTCTTCTCTTGTCGCAATCAATGTATATGATGTTGAAGGCGTTGCAAGCCCTGCATTTACATCTGTAGAGGGCGTACTTCTTGACATTGGCACCCCCAGCACCACCAAGATAGCCCTTGTACCTATGGCAAAGACCGGAACGTTCCGCATTCCCGAGGGCGTTACCGAAATTCCCGAGGCAGCATTTGCAAGCTCCTCTATCTCCAAGGTCATCATTACTCCCGAGGTAACGACCATTGGCAGAGAAGCATTTAAGGACAGTGCAAGCCTCACCTCTGTTGTATTTGAGGTAAACAGTGACGGCACCTCTGTTCCGCTCACCATCGGTATTAGAGCGTTTATGAACTGCACGAGTCTTGAAAAGATCACTCTTCCCGCAAGACTTACCGATATCAAGCTTCAAAGATACTCCTTTGATAAGAACGGCATCAACACCACTGAGGGTGACAGTGCATTTACCGGTTGTACCGCACTTGCATCGATTGCCGTAGCTTCCAACAGCCAAAATTATATGGCTATCGATAGTATCCTTTACTCTAAGAATGGCCAAAACCTTCTCTTCGTTCCTGCGTCTGTTCAGGGTACGTTCGTTGTTCCCGAGGGCACGAAGAACATTGGAGCGGGTGCATTTATTGGTTGCCATTTCGTTACCGAGGTAACGCTTCCCGGTTCTCTTGTTCTGATCAGTGAATGTGCATTCTACGGACTGGAAAATCTTGAAGCCATTACCTTTAACGGTGTTGCACTCAACGATCTTGAGGTAGATAAATACGCCTTTATGAATTGTAAGGTGCTTGAAACCGTAACCTTTAATGAAGGCAGCCGTTTGGGCAAGCTCGGCGAGAGCGCATTCCAGGGATGTGAAAGCCTGAAGGAATTCACATTTGCCGCAACGATGTCCTCTGTTGGTGCTTCTGCATTTGCAAACTGCACCGCACTGCAAACAGTAAACTTTGTAGCAAGCCAAAGAACGCTTTCCTTTGGTGAGAATGCCTTTATGAATTGCACGGGTCTTAAGACCGTAAATCTCCCCGCAAACGTTTCCAAGATTCCCGGCGTATTCACCGGATGCTCCTCTCTTGAGGCAGTGAATGTTGATGAGAATTCTCAATACCTCACCTCTGTTGAAGGCGTAGTATACGATAAGGCTATGACCGAGATCGTATTCTTCCCGCAGGGCAAGAGCGGTGATTTTGAGCTTCCCGCAACTATCACCTCCATTACCAACGGTGTATTCCAAAATGTAAATCTTGGCACGCTTACCATCAGCAATACAGTTACCTTTATCGGTGACGATGCGTTTAACTCTGCAAAGATTGATACTTTCACATTTGAGGGCGATGCTACCGGCACGCTCACCATCGGCGCAAACGCGTTCAGAGGTGCAGACATCGGTACACTCGCACTTCCCGCACACACCGTATCCATTGGCGATTACGCATTTTATGAAACTGTAGCAGACTCCATCACACTCAACGAGGGAATCGTTTCTCTTGGCGAGTATGCATTCTGGGGCGCAGATCTTGATCTTACTGTTCCCGCATCTGTAAAGACCATTGGCGCTTACTGCTTCGGCGGTTACGAGGATTGGTGGGAAGGTATCGAAGCTTACCCGAACGTAACGCTCACAGTTGAGAATTCTCAATTGGAGACCATTGGGGATAGCGCGTTCAGAGAAAACATTTTTGTTGAAGATCTCATTATTCCCGCATCCGTAAAGACCATTGGTAATTATGCGTTTATGGATTGCCTGAGTCTGGGTAAGGTTACGTTTGAAGCCGATTCTGTTCTTGAAACCATTGGTGCTTTTGCATTTGCTTACGGCTCCAGCTGGGATGCTTCCTACGACTTTACCGAAATTACCATTCCTGCAACCGTTCAAACCATTGGTGCTTATGCATTTGCTTACACCAAGCTTGAAAGTGTTGTTATCGAGGATGGCACCGCGGATCTCGTTATAGGCACCACCTTTGCAGACACTTACTACAATGAAAGCATGGGAATGTATGAAACCGACATTTATCGCGGTAACACATTCTACTACTGCGAAGAGCTCAAAACCGTAGAACTTCCTTCCCGTCTTACCGTTCTTGGTAATGCAACCTTCAAATATGCGGGTTATTACGCAGACGAGCTGAGCATTACTATTTCCGGCGACAATCCTCGCCTTACCACCATTGGTGAGGAGTGCTTCTACAACTCCAACCTGGCATCCTTCGTAATTCCCAAGAGCGTACACAACCTGCCTGCATACACCGACCCCATCAGCGGCGAGACCTATGACAGACTCGGTATCGGTGCAAATGCGTTCTACGGCTTGTATGACACGCTTACCTCTATCACCTTTGAGATGGGCGGAGATCTTCCTCTCACCATCGGTGCAAATGCATTCTACAATGCGGCATTGCTTGAATCCGTTGTTCTTCCCGCGAGATTGGCCACCTACACCTCTTATACCGGTGATGTGATCACTCCTCTTGCAAACGGAGCTCGCGTATTCGAGTCCTGCGATCTTCTTGCTTCTGTTACTGTTGAGGATGCGAACGGAGCTTACTACACCTCCGTTGATGGCGTTCTGATGACAGCCGATAAGAAGGAGCTGGTATTCTACCCAATGGCTCGCGCAGGTGAATTTACCGTTCCCTCGACTGTAACCAAGATCCACAGCTACGCATTCTACGAAGCAAGCGATCTTACCAATCTCGTCTTCGAGGGCGGCAGCGATGATATGTATATTGGTGAGTATGCATTTGCACGTTGCACAGGCCTCACTAACGTCGTTCTTTCTAACAATGTCGTATCTCTGGGCGGCCAGGCATTTGCCCGTTGTACCGAACTTGAAAGCCTTACGCTTTCCGAAAAGCTCCAAAGCTTCCACGCAACCATCATTTCGAATTGCTCGAAGCTTGCAGCAATCAACGTAGGTGCTAACGGCCAAGGCGTTTATTTCTCTTCTATAGACGGTGTTCTTTATAATGCAGATAAGTCTGCGCTCATCGTTTATCCTTTGGCAAAGACCAATGAAGAGCTTATTGTTGATGCAAATGTAAAGGTTATTTACACCACTGCGTTTGCCAACAACACCTACATTACAAAGGTCGTTCTTCCCGAAGGCCTTGTAGAAATTCAAAGCAACGCCTTTGAGTTCTGCTACGGACTGAAAGAAGTCAACATTCCTTCTACCGTTCAAAAGATTGACACGAGAGCGTTCTATTACTGCAGTGCTCTTGATACCGTTACCTTCACACAGGGTAGCGATGACCTTTTGATCATCGGTGATAACGCATTCGCCAATACTTCCTCGCTCAAGTCGATTGCTCTTCCCGCAAGACTTTACAGCATTGGCAACAACACCTTCTATTTGACAGGGTTGGAATCCATTACCTTTGCGGAAAACAGTGCGCTTGTTGAGATCGGTGATTATGCGTTCTCCCAAACTCCTGTTATCGAGCTTGCAATTCCCGCAGGTGTTGTTAAAATCGGCAACTTTGCATTCTTTGACTGCAAAGCGTTGCTCAGCATCACCTTCCAAGAAGGCCTTATCAGCATTGGCGACTATGCGTTTGCAGGAAGTGACGAGCTTCTTTCCGTAAGCTTCCCCGCAAGCCTTAAGACGCTTGGGGCAAGCGTATTCTACTACTACGCTTACGATGAATACACCTGCTCTTCCTTGGAGTCTGTAACCTTTGCTCCAAACTCCCAGCTCGAGTCAATTCCCGCAGGTACGTTTGCATATACTGCACTGAAGACCTTTACCGTTCCCGCATCCGTTACTGTAATTGAGGGAACAGAAACCAATCCGAGCTATAAGATGCCTTCCGCATTCTATGAGGTTACTACTCTTGAGAGCGTATACTTTGAAAATGGAAGCCAATGTGCCGAAATTGGTGCTTACACCTTTGAGAGCAGCAGCCTTAAGAGCATCGAGTTGCCCACATCCGTCAGCACGATCGGTATGTATGCATTCAGATATTGTAATTCTCTTGAGAGCATCGTAATTCCCGAAACGGTTACCAACATTGGCACGGGTGCGTTCTGGCAATGCCGTGCACTTACAGAGGTGGATCTCAGAAGTAAGACGACCGAGCTGAATGATTACCTCTTCTACGGTTGTGAAAGCCTTACGGAAATCACCATTCCTGCAAGCGTTTCCGTTATTGCAGTTAACGCATTTGAAAAAGCGGGTCTCGCAGCCTTCAATGTAGACCCCAGAAACACCACTTACAAGGCAGTCGACGGTATCCTCTATACCGCTGACGGCACGGGTATCGTTATGATCCCCGCACAAATGGTAATTACCAATTTCGTAGTTCCCAACACGGTTACTTCCATTGGTGAAAGACTCTTCTATAAGCTCAGCAGCCTTGAAACTCTCGTATTTGAGGGCGGACGCACGATGCCTCTTACCATTGGTACAGAAGCATTTGCAGAGTGCACCAACCTTAGAAGCATTGAGTTCACCGAAATGATCACCTCTATTGGTGTAGAGGCATTCTACGGTTGCTCTGCTCTTACCACGGTTACCATTCCTTCAGATATGACCGAGAGTGTATTCGTTACCGAGCTGTACTATGGCGAACAGTACAGTGGTGCATTCTATTACTGCTCCTCCTTGATCGAGGTATGCAATAAGTCTCAAATCGAGCTTGAGCCGGGCAGCACCAAGTGCGGTTATTTGGCAGCATACGCTATCCGCGTTTACTCCGAGGGTGAAAGCAGTGTTGCATCCAACAACGGCTTTACCACTATCACACTTGAAAACGGAGATATATACCTCCTGTCCTACACCGGTTCCGAGACCAACGTTACCATTCCCGAGGGCATCACGCACATTTACGCAGGCGCGTTTGGCGAGGGCGTAGAGCACGTTACCTTTGCATCTACCGTTAAGGTTGTTATGAGTCAGGCATTCTACGGCTCCACCGTTAAGACCGTCACCCTGAACGAGGGTCTTGAGGTGATTGATGAAGATGCATTCTACTACAGTGATCTGGAATCTCTTACTCTTCCCACTACCGTTAAGAAGATTGGAGAAAGCGCATTCTACGGCTCTGCTCTTCAGGGTAGCATCGCTCTTCCCGAGTCTCTTGAGACCATCGGCTCCGGCGCGTTCTACTACGTCGAGGGCATGATCACCTTCCTCGTTCCTGTTGCTTCCGCACCTGAAGGATGGGCAGCTGATTGGAATGAGTACGATTATTATGACAACCATATGGTTCTTTGGGGCTTCACCGGTGAGGAGATCACCTATACCTTTAACACGATGGGCGGTAGCGCGGTTGAAAGCATCACAAGTGCCGAACCCATCACTCTTCCCGCAGCACCCACCCGTGAAAACTATATCTTCAACGGTTGGTATGACAACGAGGCGTGTGAGGGCGAAGCTCTTACCGGTCCTTACTACAACGGAACCGTAACCACCATCTATGCTAAGTGGATGACTCAAGAGGAGTTCAATGCACAATTTGCAGGAACAAGCTTTGAGTATGCTATCGAGCTTCAACTTGGCGAAACCAAGACTTACTTCCTTGCTGAAAGATGGGAAGAAGCATACTATAAGATCACAGTAACCGAAAGCGGAAACTACACCTTCAGTTTGATTGGTGGAGATACGTATATGTGTGGTTACGATGATCCCGAAGGATATTACAATTGGTATAATTACAGTGAATGGAATGGCGAGGATTATGTTGATAACATCAAAACCGGTGTCTCCCTTGAAGCAGGAGTTACCTATTATATCGTTTTCTATTCTTATAACGATAATACCGAGCTTACCATTACCGTAACCAAGGATTGATTGGAATAAACCTCAAAAAGTAAACAGATGTAAATCTGTAGAATACTCTTAAAAAGACATCGTTGACAGAACGAGTCTGCCGAGGGGCTATATGCCCCTCGGCGTAAGGGATATTCTAATTACATTGGGTGGAAAGCAGGTGTTTTCCGTTCAATCTAATTGGAATATAGAAAGAAAGGAAATATATTTATGAACAATGCAAAACAAATGTTCAAAAAGCATTATTCACGATTGCTCCTCGAAGCTGTCATTAAATCTGCTCTTGTAGGATTGGCAATCGGCTGTGCGGCAAACTTTTTAGCAGCACTTGCGGCGTGGATATTCGATTTTGGCGGAATATGGTTTGCTATAGGAATAGGAGGGGGTGCATGGCTTATTGGCGGTGTGCTGTTCTTCTTCCTGAAATACAAGCCTTCCGTTGCCGAGACCGCAAAGCGAGTCGATAGACTCGGTCTTGAGGAGCGTATGATAACGATGCTCGAGCTTGAGGGAGATGATTCCTACATAGCCACGGCTCAGCGCGAAAACGCGAAAGCAAGCATTGCGCTTGTTGCGGACAGAAAAATAAAGCTACGCGTCCCCAAAATTATCATTTGTCTTGCGGCAATCTCGTTTATTCTCGGTGTGTCTATGACAACCGTTACCGGTCTTGCCGATAGCAACGTTATTCCGGATTTTGACGAGATCGTTGAAGAAGACCCTTATGCAAATTATATTCCCGTTACCTATATGGTAGAGGAGGGCGGATGGATCGAGGGAGAATCCGATCAGCTTGTAGAGCCCGGCGGCTCAACAACTCCTGTTGTCGCAGTAGCGGAGGACGGTTGGGTTTTTGAAGGTTGGGATGATGGATATGCGGATCTCGAAAGACAAGAAACCAACGTTACTACCGAGCTCTATCTTGTTGCTATTTTTGTACAAATAGAGGAAGGCGACGGTGAAGCAGGAGAAGATACCGAAGGCGGCAACAACGGTTCTCAATCCTCCGAAGGGGACAAGGCAGATGATCTTCCTCAAGGTAGCAGCGCAAATGCCGAGGGTGACCAAAATGGAGCCGAAGGCAGCGATGGCGATGCTTCCGGTTCCAAAGGAGATGCCGAGGGCGGACAAGGTGCCGGCAATGAAGAGGAAGGCGAAGGCAAGGGCGACGGTAAAGGACAGGGTGCAGGCGGTAAATGGGAAGACTCTAACCAGTTTATCGACGGAAGCACCTATTATAGAGATTACCTCGAATACTACTACGAATATGCAATGAGCATATTTGAAGAAAATGGGGAAATCCCTCCCGAGTTTCGCGAATTTTTTGAAGCATATTTCAATAGTATCTAAAAACTTATACAACAAAAAATAAAGAAGATAAGGTAAAGGTAAACAAAAATGGTTACAGAACAAAACATTCAAAAATTCAGTGTTCAATGCAAAAACATTTTCGAGCAGATCAGCAGAGACGTGATTGGACAAAAAGATGTTATCGAAGGGGCAGTCATTGCAATGATCGCAGGCGGCAACGTGCTTCTTGAAGGCGTTCCCGGAGTAGGCAAGACGCGTCTTGTGCGTTCTTTGGGTAGAGTATTTGATCTTCCTTTTTCAAGAATTCAGTTTACTCCTGACCTTATGCCCGCAGATGTAACAGGTACCAATATTATCGTAAAGGGAGAGGACGGAAACTCTAAGTTCGAGTTCCAGCCCGGTCCTATTTTCTCCAATATTATTCTCGCGGACGAAATCAACCGTGCAACCCCCAAGACGCAATCGGCGCTTCTTGAGGCAATGCAGGAGCACACCGTTACCGTAATGGGCGTTTCCAGAAAGCTCGAAGAGCCCTTCTTTGTGTTGGCAACGCAAAACCCTGTAGAGCAGGACGGTACATATCCTCTTCCCGAGGCACAAATGGACCGTTTTATGTTCAAGATCATCGTTAAGAATCCTTCTCTCGATGAGCTTATGGACATTGTAAATATGACGCAAAAGACGATGGCAGAGGTTGCAGATGCAGCTTGTAACGGAGCCGATCTGTTGGAGATGAGAGCGACCGCTAACCAAATTCCCGTAGCTGAAGAGGTTATGAAGTATGCAATGACGCTTTGCTCCGCAACGCATCCCGACAGTGATTGCGCTTCTGAAGCGGCAAAGAAGTACGTTCGTCTGGGTGCATCTCCCCGTGCAGGTCAGGCACTTATTTCCGCGGCCAAGGTTAAGGCACTTATGAGTGGCAGATTCAACGTATCCTATGATGATATCAACGCTCTGGCATATCCCGTTCTGCGCCACAGAATGAAGTTGACATTTGAAGCGATTGCAGAGAGAGTTTCTGCAGATGAGATCGTAGCGATGATCATTGACGAGTTGAGCGGAAAGAAGAAGCTGAAGAATGAGGCACCTGCTGTTGGCACCGAAGCAGCTGCTACAGAGAAAGAACAGGTTGCAAAAAAGCATAAATTTGGGAGAAAATAATGAAAGGTTCCTACTTAAACGATGAATTTTTCAGCCGTTTAGAAACCTTGTCGTTGGAGCTGCGAGCAGATCTTGCCGGCTTTTTTGGCGGTAAGCATCTTGTAAAAACCTATGGACAGACGGTGGAGTTTGCAGATTACCGAGAGTATATGCTCGGCGACGATATCCGCCGCATCGACTGGAATCTTTACAGTCGTTTTGAAAAATTCTTTTTGAAGTTATTTACAGACGAAAGACAGATGCACACGCAAATTTTTCTCGATTGCTCTGCATCTATGGGAAAGGTCAATCCCCAAAAGGCAGAATACGCGCTGGCGGTTGCTGCATCCTTGGGATATCTTTCCGTACATAATATGGACAAGGTATCGTTTAAGCTGATCAACGGTGAAAAAGCAGAGGATCCCTTTGGAACGATTGTCGGTAAGCGTGCATTCTTCAATGCGATCGGCGCACTCAAAAGCATAGAGTTTGAGGGGGAGAGCGATCTTCGCTCATCGATCATCAATGCACCAAATCCGGGCAATAACGACGGCTTGACCGTTATCATTTCCGACTTTTTTACCGACAGCGATTGGAAGAGTGCGGTAGATTATCTTTGCTATAAAAAGAGACAGGTTATGCTCATTCAGGTGATGACGCCCGAAGAAACAGACCCTGTTTATATGGGCAGAATGAATCTGATCGACTCGGAATCGGTTGATGTTCAGGACGTTAAAAACATGAAAATGAAAATTGACCGCGCATCACAGCTTGCGTATGAAAAAGCACTTGAAGAGATTCGAAATTCGCTTGCCACGTTTGCAAACTCACGTGGTGTGGCATTTGTGTCGGTATGCACAAATCAACCTATTGAAAAAGTGCTGTTTAAGGAATTGCTAAAGGTAGGTATAATGGCATGACTTGGTTAGCACCCATAGGATTTTTGGGCCTGATAGGTATTGTACTTTTAATCGTAATTTACATCATAAAGCCCAATTATGAAAAAAAGATGGTATCGAGCACGTATGTGTGGCATCTTAGCTTGAAGTACAGAAAGAAAAGATTGCCGATTAGCCGTCTGAATAATATTTTAACATTTCTGTGTCAATTTTTGATTCTTACGATCTGCGCCTTGCTTCTTGCACAGCCGGTTATACAGCATGAGAAGACAGGCGACGAAAACGAAAAAATCATTATTATCGATTCCTCGGCATCTATGCGAGTAAATGACGGTGCATACACCAGATTTGAACGCGCCGTACAGGAAGCGAAAATATTGGCAGAGGAGACATTTGAGCAAGGTGGCGTTGTCTCCGTTATCCTTGCTAACGATGCGCCCACATTCCTTGCTCAGCGCAATAACAGCGCCCAAGCAGATGATGTGTACGCAGCCCTTGATGCACTTATGGAGGACAAAAATCAGTGTACCTACAGTGCTGCTGATATGAACACGGCAGTAGGACTGACCGAAGATGTCCTTCGCTACAATCCCGAGGCACAGATATTTCTCTACACCGGAACGACGTATCTTGAAAAGAACGGCATCAACGTGATTGATATATCCAAGCCTGAGGAATGGAACGCCGCTATTTTGGATTGCCGTGCGGAGCTGAACGAAGAGAATCACTATGAGATAACCATTGACGTAGGATGCTACAAGTATGATGGTAATATTGATATCTATTGCGAAATTTACGGCGCAAACGGTTCAACCAAAAAGTTGTCGCTCCCCACACGCTCGGAATTTTTTGATCCCACCGAGGAAGAAAAGACCATCATCTTTACAGAGGATGACTTTGCCGGTGAAATTCTCTATTCCTTTGATTACATTGAGGTTTACGTAGCGGTTGAGGATTCTTTCCTTGACGATAACTCCTTCTTCCTCTACGGCGGAACCAAGCCAACGATCAGAATTCAGTATGCCAGCTCGTTGCCAAATAACTATTTTGGTGGCGTAGTACGCACTATGCGTCAAACAATGAAGGATAAATGGAATATAGAATTCAAAGAGCTTAAGGCTGATGAAAAGGCAGCAACCGAGGGGTTTGACATTTACATTTTTGAACACAGAATGCCTTCGGTTATACCTACCGATGGACTTGTACTTCTCGTAGACCCTCATTCATCTCCCGAGGGGGCAGGACTTATCTTTGGTAATATCCAAAGCACGCCCAACCCGGAAACCACCCTTGCTTCCGGCGTTTCTCACGAGCTGACCAAATACGTTGATTCGTCGAGAATTACAATAGCAAGATATGTCGAGCTCCTTTCTGCCGATGGTTACGATGAGTTGGCGTATTATAACGGACACCCCGTTATTCTTGCAAAGGATCAACCCGATGCAAAAATTGTTGTATGGGCGTTTGACCTCAACTACTCAAACCTCTGTGCAATGCCCGATTTTTCGTTCCTTATGTACAATATGTTTAACTACTATATTCCTACCACGCTCTCCTCAAATGCGTTTGAAATAGGCGATACCATTGAGCTTAACGCAAGAGGAAACGACCTTAAGGTAGAGGGTAACGGAATAGACTATACGTTGGAAGGAAAAACGGGTTCGGTCACCGTAACGCGCCCGGGAACGTATACCGTAACACAAACCCCTATGTCCGGAGAAGATCTTTTGATTGAGAATTTTTACGTAAGAATTCCTCAAGAGCAGAGTGATCTTACCCGTCAGGTAGATGCATTACCTTCCGCTGACGTAGAGGTTGAAACGAGAATAGAATTTGAAGATCTGTTGTTCTATTTCGCTATTGCACTCGTCTTTCTTATGTTTGCCGAGTGGGCATTACAGATCAAAAAGAATTTTTAAGGAGAGCGCAAGCAAATGCAAAATTTCAGAATTCATTTTTCGCATCCCTGGCTTTTGTTGCTTCTGATCCCGGCAATTGCGCTCACGCTTTTTCCGTATTTCAAAGCCAATAAAAAGTATAGAAAGACTCGTAACAGAATTCTTTCTATGCTGTTCCACGGGCTTGCTATGGTGCTGGCGATCCTCCTGCTTGCAGGCATTTCGTTCAGCTATGAAAAACCCAATTTAGAGAATGAATTGATCATTCTCGTTGATACGACCGACAGTAACGCGACAGCGGTAGATGCCAAAAACGAGTTTGTACAATCCGTTGTTTCTATCTCCGACGGCAAGTACCGCCTCGGTATTGTAAAATTCGGTCACGGTCAAGTGCTTTCGGGAGAGATAGGCTATGATATGGAGCAATCGCTCGAGGATTATCTAACCTCTGAGGCCCCCGACGGTACCGCAACCGATCTTGCATCTGCCATTCAATATGCAAGCACGTTATTCAAAAATCCCGAAACATCTAAAATCGTAGTTATTTCCGATGGTATCGAAACCGATAATGCTGCTTTGTCTGTCATCAAGGCTATTGCTGCAGAGGGCATCAAAGTAGATACGGTTCTTTATCCCAACAAGGAGCATGACGAGGTACAGATATACTCGGTGAAAACGCCTGACACAAGAATTATTCTTGGTGACAACTTTATTACCGAAATCACTGTCAGAAGTAATTTTGAAGGTGAAAAATCGGCTACCATTAGTGCCTACGATAACGAGGAGTATATTGGATCCACGCCGATTCTGCTCGAGAAGGCGGAGCAGACCTTTGAGGTCGCGCTCTCTCTTGCAGAAAGAGGTATGCACGAGCTGCGTTTTGAAATTACCTGTGATGGTGACGTCGTTCAGGAAAACAACGCTTACCGTGCGTTTATCAATCTTGAAGCATTCGATAACATTCTTGTTTTGGAAGGGAAAGAGGGAGAAGGAGCAAAGCTTGCCGCGCTTTTGAACGAGCATTTTTCTGTTACGGATATGAGCTTTGAAGAAGACTTTGCTGATATCCCGAGAAACCTCGAGCAAATGGCAGCGTATGAGCAAATCATTCTTGTCAACGTGGCATATTCCGATATGCTCGGCGGCTTTGAGGAACTGCTTAACGAGTACGTATACGAGCTTGGCGGCGGTCTTTTCACCGTGGGCGGTTCGCTTGACGAAGTCAACGGGCAAAAGGTTCCGCACGCATATAACCGTAATGATATTGCTTCTTCCACCTATTTCAAGCAAATGCTTCCCATCAATGCAATCGATTTTACACCGCCTATCGCGGTTATGATAGTTGTAGACGCATCTGCCTCTATGGGTATGGATAAGTTGAATGCTGCAAAGGAAGGCGCAGAGGGCTGTCTTGATGCGCTGAATGACCGTGACTTTTGCGGCGTAATGTCCTTCCAAACCAGAGCGAGCGAGGAGGTTGAAATCCTGCCCGTTACGCAAAAGGATCTGCTCCGTGACGTTATCAAGCAGGTAGGAACAGGAGTGGGTGCCCACGGCGGTACTATCTTTTCGGATGCCATTATGAGAGCGGGAAGAGCACTTTCCGTTATTGATAACGTAGAAAGAAAGCATATTATCCTGGTTACCGACGGCGACCCGGGTGACGAATTCGAGGTTTACAGCGCGTACATCAAGGATAACTTTGATGACGGCATTACAATGTCCATTGTTACTATCGGCAACGAGGACCCCTCGATTACCCATAATATGACCGAGGCTGTAGCCTTGGGCGGAGGTAAATACTACAACGTTAAGCCTACCGAGCTGCAAAAGATTCCCGAAACGATGAGAACCGACTTGGCTTTGGAGGCTGTTGCCGAGATCAACTACGGTGATCCCTTCAAGCCTACCATCAAGGATAGAACACCTGCTGTTGCCGGTGTTGCCGATTCGTTTATTCCCGAGCTTACCGGCTATTACGGCACGGTAGCCAAAAACGGTGCAAGCGTTCCCCTTATGGGCGAATACGTTCCTATCTACGCCGAATGGAAGTACGGTAACGGTAATGTTGGCAGCTTTATGTGCGATCTTTCCGGAATATGGTCGCAGACCTTTATGGAAGACGTTGTAGGTAAAACCATCATTACAAACATCGTCAACTCTATTTTCCCAATGGAGGACGTGCGCGCAGACAGTATCGGATACATTCTCAAATCGGACAATTACCATTATCAGCTTGGCGTTTACGGTATTGGTGATACAGAGCGTGTCGAGGTTTCGGTAACGCCGATTTCCGATCATCTTGTATCGATGCTTGAGGAAGGCGTCTCCGTGCAAAAAATGGAAAGCGGAAAGCGCTTCAATTTCATCATTAAGGATGCAGGTCTTTACGAGATCGTGATCAAAAAATTTGATGAGGCGGGCACCGAGCTTTCCAATGTCGTTTTGTATGAAACCTTCTCCTATTCTGAAGAGTACAATACCTTTACAGAAAGATTCCCTATAGGTGAGGAGCTAATGACACTTCTCGCAGAGTATGGAAAGGGAAGTGTTATAGGCGATCCCGCAGAAATTTTTGCAAGCTTTTCGCCTGCGATCAAAAAGACGATTGATCCCAGAATCGTTTTCCTCATTTTGTCTATCATCTTTGTTCTCCTTGATATTGCAGCCAGAAAGTTCAAGTTCAAGTGGCCGCATGAGTTCATTCGGGAGAGAAAGCTTAAAAAGGCAGAGGAGGAAGCACGGAATAAGAAGACCGTGTAAAATCCAGTATTATTTGAAGAACGTAAAAAGGAGCTACGAATGAAAAAGCTTCGTTTGTTATTGATATTTAGTTTTATTGTTTTAAGTCTGGTTGCATTTGCTTCTTGTGACAAAACAGAGGTGCTGGATACTCCCACCGAGCTCTTTGTGGAGAATGCTACGCTGCAGCTGAACTGGAAAAAGGTTCCTGAGGCAAGGCTCTACACAATCAGCATCACCAAGGAGGGGGAAGAACCTCGCGAAGTGATCGCCAGCAAAAATTATTATTCACTCACCTCGCTGACCGAAGGCAACTATACCATCAAGGTAAAGGCTAACGGCAAAGAAGGAATCAGCCGTGATTCGGGGTGGTCTGCTTCCGTTTCCTTTAAAAGAGAGAAGGAAAACGGTATGGTCTTTACCCTGATCAACGGTAAAACAGCATATGAGGTGACCGGTAAAGGAACGGCAACAGGGGATGTTGTTATCCCCGATCTTTACCGTGGATTGCCCGTAACGAGCATTGGTAAAAAGGCATTCTTTAACAAGAGCGATATTACCGGTGTAACGATTGGTGAAAACGTAAAAAGTATTGGCGAATATGCCTTTGCAAATTGCTCTTACATCACCTCTGTCAATCTTCCAAAGGGGCTCACCTACATTGGGGAGAGCGCTTTTGCAAGTTGCCGACTGCTTGCGGGTGAATTAACGATTCCCGACGGCGTAGGAGCGATTCTTAAAAACACCTTTGCTTATTGTGGAAGCTTAGAGCAGATCACCTTTGGCAGCAATGTGACACGAATTGAGGCAAGTGCTTTTACCGATTGCGCAAGGCTTACAAGTGTAACAATGCCGCAAAAGCTTGAGTTTGTAGGGGCGCTTGCATTTGCCAAGTGTAAGGGCATCAGCTCGCTGGTGCTCAACGAGGGCTTGACCGAAATTGACGATTATGCTTTCTCCGAGCTTGCTATGCTTACCGCCGTTGTTATTCCCGACTCTGTTAACAGAATCGGAGCGGGTGCCTTTTATCTTTGCTCCGAGCTTGAAAACGTAACCTTGGGCAATGGAATTTCGGTCATAGACGACGGTGCTTTTCGCGAGACAAAGCTTTGGAATGCCACTTCCGAAGGCAATGAGATCTATGTAGGAAAATGGCTCGTTGGCTGCAAAAGCAATACTGTATCTACACTTTCCATCAAAGAAGATACCGTTGGCATCGCATCCTTTGCATTTTTTGGCAATACGGGCATTATGCACGTCGAAATCCCCGATAGTGTTAAGATCATCGGAGAGGGCGCATTCGGTCAATCTAAAATTATGAGTGTGATCATTGGCGGCGGCGTTCGTGAGATCGGTGTGCAGGCGTTTGTTGCCTGTGAGGAGCTTGCCGATGTTATCCTCGGTAAAATGAATACCAATGTTGGTGACGATACCACTATGCTCGGCGTGAGCGTGCTGGAAACGATCGGCGACTCTGCGTTCCGAGGGTGCTCAAAGCTTGAAAAAATCGAAATGCCCTCGTCATTAAAGACGGTAGGAAGCTATGCATTCCGAGACACGGATATGTATAACAGCGCAAACGGTGTGGTTTATGCGGGGAATTGGGTGGTTGACTACAACGAAAGCATTGGCGCGGAGATTACCTTTAAGGATAATACCGTTGGTGTTGCCAACTATGCGTTTTACAACTGCAACACGATCACCGCAGTTCAAATGCCCAATTCGGTTAAAACAGTTGGCAGAGCAGCATTTTATGATTGCTCGTCGCTCGCTTTTATTGAACTGCCTCCCACGCTTGAGGTTATTCAGGATTATACCTTCTACAGATGCAAAAACTTGATTATCACCTCACTTCCTCCAATGCTGACCTATATTGGCCGTTCTGCATTTTATAAATGTGGCTCATCGGCATCCTTGGCAATGAGTGATACTACGTTTGATATTCTTCAGCTACCCGGAGGCGTTACGTATATCGGCGACTATGCTTTTTATTGTTGCGGTTATTCTGAGCGTGCGGCTCTCGAAGAGGAGCAATATTTCAACACGTACGGTATTGATGCCATTGCTTTAGGTCAATCGGTAGAGTATATCGGCGCCAACGCTTTCTACGGCTTTGTATCCCTAAAGGAAGTCGATCTTGGCGGAACCAAGTATATTGGCGAAAAGGCATTCTACAAGTGCGAATCGTTGGAGAAGGTCGCTTTCGGTGATTCCTTGATCGCGATTGGGGAAAAGGCATTTTACAAATGTGAGGCACTGCAAAAGATCGAGCTTCCCGCAACTGTTTCCGAAATCGGCAATTATGCTTTTTACAGATGTGAGGCACTCAAGGCCGTTAGCCTTGGTAATGTTCAAAAAATCGGTAGCTTCGCATTCTATGGGGATAGTGCTATTACAAATATTTTGCTTCCCCAAAGTGTAAGTTATATAGGCAAGCAGGCGTTTCGAAACTGCAAGGGGCTCACAGCCGTTATTTTGTCCGGCAATATCGAAACCGTTGAACAGCATGCGTTCTACGGCTGCCCCTCTCTCACCGTTTATGTCGACTTCACCGAGCTGCCGGCAAACTGGCACAAGTATTGGAACTCCTCGTACAGACCTGTTGTTTACGGCTGCGTGCTTTCCGAGGATGCTACCTACGTGCTTTACGTTGAAAAAGGAACGATTGCAAACTTGAATTTGAGCAATTCTCTCTCCGATCCAATCAGAGAGGGGTACACATTTGTAGGCTGGGGTAACAGTTCTACCACCAACGTGCCTGCATTTACATCAGCAAATCTTTCTGAGGCAGACAGTGGCAGAAAGCTTTATGCCATTTGGGCCGAAGAATAAAAGTAATGGAGAAAACAAAAATGCAAAATCAAAACAAGCTAAATGTTAAAAATACGGAATCGGCTGCAACTACCCACAAAAAGCCGATTTGTAAATTACCCGTAAAGATGGGAGCATTGGTAGTGACCGTTCTTGTTGCGGTGCTGCTGATTGCCTTGTCTGGGTGTGGTAATAAGATCAATGATATTGCCATTAAGGAAGACGCTATGCCTCAGTCCGTTTTTATTCTGGGTGAGGAGCTTGACCTTTCCAGCGGTATTTTGATTGTTGACGAAGACGGTAAAAAGACAGAGATCGCAATGAACGCTGAGGGCGTCAGCGTATCGGGCTTTGACAAGAACAAGCTTGGAGAGCAGAAAATTACCGTTCATTACAAGGATAAGAGCGTTGAATTGACTATTACCGTTGTTGAACGTATGCAGGTCGTTGACTATACCACTGATTATCTTGTTGGTGATACGCTCGATCTTTCTGCAGGTCGTTTGAAGATCACAAGAAACGACGGCAGCAATTATACTGTTGCTCTTAAGAGCGACAAGGTAAGCGTCAGCGGCTTCAATCCCAAAAGCACGGGCACGCAGCAGCTTAGCGTAAGCTATGTCTCCGGCAGCGATACCTACACTGCAAGCTTTAGTGTTCACGTACATAGTGTTGAGAAAGTCACCCTGACCCCTCCTACCAAGATCACCTACAACAGTCACGATGAGGGTATTGACGTAACCGGCGGCATTTTGACGCTTTCGGCTTTGAACGGAGTGGTAAAGAGAGATGTAGTTGTTACCGAGGATATGATCAGCGAAGAAAGTTTTGATCTGTCTGCCGTTAATGACTCTAACACGCCTCTTAAGCAAACTGTCAACATTGTGTACGATGGTCAAAATTATCCCTATGATATCGTTATCAAGTACACCTCCGTATCTAAGTTCAAGGATAACGCGGGTATTGCCTCCGACTTTGTTTGGACGGGTGAGGATATTCCCGAGATCTCGACTGAGAATGGTGAACTTGCCATTGATTTGATGGAACTTTATTTCGATATGTCTCCCGCAGAGCAGAGCCTGCTCACCAGAGAAGAAACACTCAACATGGCTCGTTTGGCTATGATCTATGGCTTCAACACCTGGGGCGAGGATATTTACGAATTTGAAGGTGCATTCACGCTTACCGAAGGTCAGTTTGAAATGCAGTGCAACGATAGAGAGTCTGTAGAGGCGGCTATTGAAAAGCTGAAGGTTATCGATAGACCGATTTACACTCTTTATGACGTTATCAATAGCATGGTGACCACCTTCAAAGAGGAAGTATTGTTTACCTTTACAGGTGAGGATTTTGAGGACGTTCCCATGTATTTCTCTGAGTATCCTACTGTTGACCCCGAGTTCTTTACGCTCTTGATTGATGTTTTCGGTTATATGCTTGAGCTTGACGATCTTATGGATGCAGTCGGTGATGATTGGCGCGAGAATATTGATAAGTATGCAGAACAGATCGAAGCGGTATTTGACAGCATTGTTAACAGCGAATTCTATAGCTATGATTATTCGCAGTTTTTCTTCTATGTTTCTACGTGGAGAACCAATAAAGACGCGTTTGATTTCCTCTATCACTACTATTATGAGGTAAAGGCTGACGTTTCTTCTATTATCAACATAGCGAATATTCGCTTGCCCTCTGCGCTTGAGCCTATCTTTGCACACATGTACGAGGCTATGAATCAGCTCGATGCTCTTGCCAACTATTTTACAGCAGACACCACTCAGTTCTTCTACCACTACCACATGGCATGCAAGCTTTCCAAAGAGCTGCTTGCAAATGAATCTCCCGAGAACGAGATGAATAAGGTTCTCTACTACGGTCTACCCCTTAACAGTATGCTTGGTATCACCGCCGAGGAGCTGTATACCTTTAGCGATATGATTAGTTATCTTTCCACCACCCAAGGCGGTTACTATCCTCTTTGCGGTTCGCTTTTGGATTTGCCGGAGTTTGATGCGTTGATGGAAAAGTATCTTGATATCATTACCAAAACGTTTGAAGAAGAGGGATATGCGCAAACCGATGCGTATATTGCAGACGTTAAGGAGATGCTGGCACTCTATATGGCATTGACTCCTTCCCAGCAGTTCTCCTTTATGGGAACCCTGAACGCGTTTTATGCAATGAGTATTCCTCCGTTTGCGTTTGACAACACAGGGGAATACGAATCGCTTGTCTGCCTCTTTGTTGATATGGTAAACGAACTTTATTTCGACCTTTTTGACACACAGGCAGCAAAGGATGCTTACCTTGCCTTTGTAATTGCTACCGAGGCTTATGCACAACGCTTTACCAATGAGACTTGGATCGAGACCTTTAGAGCCAATATGAAGATTGTTGCCGATGCTCTTGCCGGCAGCGAGATGTCCGACAAGGATAAAGCAACCTTCAACAATGAGTTTGAGGCACTTTATAACGAATACGCTCTCCTTTATGAAGAATATTCCGAGAAGGAGGATTCGACAAAGCCGAGTGAGGACGTTGATCTGGGTAATTGGGCAGATAAATTTGCAGAGCTTAAGGATGCCATTCTCGGTGTAGAGCTTGCTTATCAGCTTCTCGAGGGCGGATATCCTATGTACGATATCTTCTTTACCGCGTTTGAAAGAGCGCAGAAAATTGCCGATGAAATTCTCGCTGCAAATGACGAGAGCATCGACGTTGAGTACATTTTCATCCACGAGGCACTGTACTCCTTGAGTGACTTTGAAAGACTGGTTGATCCCGAGGTAGAGATCGATCCCGAAACCGAGATCTTCTGGAGCTACGACTATGTTCTCAGCGTATATCGCGCTATCTACGTCAACCTGCAGGTTTCCCTGAGCGAGGGCTTTTACGACCAATACAAGGCGCATAATCTGGGCGAGTTTATGAATGACGCCTATGACCTGATCTGGGCGCTTATGTGGTCCGAAGAGGGCGATACAGATGTCTTCGATAAGCAGAAGGTTATCGGTCTTATGGAAGATTTCTATAAGATGGATCTGGAAGCACAAATTATCTTCATTCTCTACATTGAGGGCGAGTCCGGTATGTACTACGAATCCTTGTTCGCCTTCCTGGATGCTTACTCTGAGGATGTAAAGGAAGCGTGCAGCAAGCTTCTTGATGTGGAAATGAGCGCGATCATTTACAAATACTATGCCGAATTGTATAAATCCGAAGAGGCTACCGAAGAGGATCTGGCAGAGGCACTGAGCGATCTGCAAGCAAATTATGCAGCATTTGAAGAAGCTCTTGCGGCTGTTGATACCGATGCAGAAAAAGAAGAGTTCAATGATTTTGGCAATATTTACAATTTCTATGTAGAGTTTGTTGAGAGCGTTGAAACCGACAATGATGCAAACGCATAAAGAAACGGAGATAAATATGAGAAGATTTGGTATTTCAATTTACGGAGTATCAAGAAAGATCCGCACGGGCGAGCTTACGCCCGTGCAGGCCTTTGAACAAATTTGTGAAATGGGGGCAGAGGTAGTCGAGCTTGTACCGTTTGGCTTCAATCTTGTACAAACCCCCGAATTGCGTCCCGAGTTCAAGTCTGCCAGTGCAAGACTTGGTGTTCCGATTGGAAATTATTCTCTTAATGCCAATTTCCTAATGCTTTCCGATGAGGCATATGCCGCAGAAATTGCAAGAGTAAAGCAACACATTGATATGGTATCGGATATGGAGATCCCTACCATTCGAGTTGACTCCGCGGCGTTCTCTCGCCCCATGAGCGAGAACACAATGGAGAAGTTTCAAAAAGAACTGCCACTTATTGTAGATACATACGAGCAGCTTTGTGATTATGCAAAGCCTCTGGGAATTACTGTACTTTTGGAGAACCACGGATTTCATGCCAATGGCTCCGAGCGCGTACGTCAAATTCTGACGAGCGTAAAGCGGGATAACTGGGGGCATCAGCTTGACGTTGGCAACTACACTTGCGTTGACGATATTCCCGAAATTGCAATCAAGAAGATGATCCCATTTGCAAAGACGATTCACATGAAGGACTTCTATATTCGTCCCGCCCACAGAGATCCCGGCGGATGGGAAGAATTTAGCTGTGAGGATTCTTGGTTCAAATCTGTAAACGGTACTTTCCTTCGTGGCTCTATTCTCGCGCAAGGCGACATTGATATTTGGGATGTTATGCGCACCATCAAGAATTCTGATTTCGATGGAGATATTTATCTCGAATATGAGGGCATGGAAGAGTGCAATTACGGTACCCGCCTTTCCTTCGCAAACATGAAGAGGATATATAACGAAGTATAATATCCTTCAAACTCGGCTTTCTCAAAAGCTTTACTAACAGCTTAAATCTTTTGGAGGAAATTAGCATGGCAAACTATTCTATCTGTGGAATCGACTGCGATTCCTGCAAGTTCAAAACCGAGCAAAACTGCGGTGGTTGCAAGACAATCGAGGGCAAGGTCTTTTGGGGCGAATGTGACCTCTACAAGTGCAACGCCGAAAAGGGGCAGGAGCACTGCGGAAAGTGTCCGCAATTTCCTTGCGACACGCTCAAAGAGTGGGCGGCATCCGAAAACTCCGAGCGAATCGACAACTTGAGAAAACTTTAATGGGGTGGGGCATATATGCGATACACGTGGCTTGATGAATACCTGATGCAAAAACCGGGTGTTACAAAAAACACCGAAAATTGGAACTGGGTTCGCTATATGATCGGCGACAAAATGTTTTTGGCGGTGTGTCTTGATAATAACGACAAGCCCTATTACATCACCCTCAAGCTCGACCCGCTTGAAGGCGAGTTTTTGCGCGAGCAATATGAGGACATCATTCCCGGCTTTTATATGAACAAAATTCATTGGAACTCCATCAAACCCGATGGCAAAGTGTCTGACGAGTTGATGAAAGAAATGGCGGATAAATCCTACAACCTTATTCTCAAAACCTTTAGCAAGAAAAAGCAGCAAGAGATTTTGGGCGAAGTATGAAGCATCCTATGAATAAAAAAACACGTTGCTCTTGGTGCAATCTCAAAAATCAAACCTACATCGACTACCACGACAACGAGTGGGGGCTTCCTAACTTCGACGACCGATATCTCTACGAAATGTTGATTTTGGAATCTTTTCAAGCAGGACTTTCGTGGGAGTGTGTGCTCAACAAGCGCGAGCACTTTCGCGCAGCGTATGAAGGTTTTGAATTGGAAAAGGTTTGCGTTTATGATGATGAAAAGATAGAGACGCTCCTGCAAAACAAGGATATTATCCGCAACCGACTCAAAATTAAGGCGAGCATCAACAACAGCAAAATTTTTGCATCGATTGTCGAGGAATACGGCTCGTTTTACAACTATCTCAAAACCTTTGCGGGCGAGGGGATTCTTTATGAAACAGGCAAGACGACAAATGCGCTTTCCGATGCCATCTCCAACGATTTGCAAACGCGGGGGATGCGTTTTGTCGGTTCTACCATCATCTATTCCTATTTGCAGGCAATCGGTATAATCTATTCGCACGAAGCAGAATGTTATCTCCATAAAAATTGACAATATGATTGAAATAGAGCGATGCAATTTCTTGAAAATTGCATCGCCCTATTTACTTTTCGACAATTTTGTGGTATAATCTAAATAGTTCGACTGATAAAAAGGAGTTTTTCTATGAAAAAACTGATATCTATTCTTTTGATTTCCGCTTGCATCGTTGCTATTTGTGCGTGTCAAAAGAAGCCCGAGGGGCCGCTGGATACCGAAAATCCCTATTTTACGGGCAAGGTTTTGGAAATTGAAGAGCGTGGGTGCCTTATGGAGGTTACCAACACCGGCAACGGCAATTTTTACGTTGGCGAAAGAATTATTGTGAACACCAATATCGAGGGCTGTCCAAAATATAAGGTTGGCGACCATTTGCGTATTTCCTTCGACGGCAAGGTTGCGCTGTCTCTTCCCGGGCAGGTGCTCAATGTTTATTCGGTTGTCAAAACCGATGCCAATGGCAATCCCTGAATGATAATATAAAAGCGACATTTCGACTTTTTGGTTGATTTGCCGTTTTTTGTTTTCGAAAAAAAACGTATCCCCCTATTTACTTTTGGAATACCGTGTGGTATAATGAAATCAATCAATGTTCGGCAGATGGGGGTGGTGAGATAATGAAAGAAAAAATAAAACAAATCATCAAAAAAGCAATTCAATTTCTCCTCAACCCGCGCTTTCTTCTGTGCTTTGGCTTGGCGTGGATGATTACAAACGGCTGGAGCTACGTCTTTGTTGGTGTGGGTACGGTTTATAAGATCGGTTGGATGTTCGCCGTGGGAACTGCTTATTTGACATTCCTGTGGTTTCCGTTCACACCCGAGAAGATTGTCACTGTTTTCATTGCTATCGCTCTTTTAAAGTGGCTTTTTCCAAAGGATGAAAAAACGCTTGCCGTTCTGCAGAAAATGTACCAAGCAGCAAAGGACGCGCTCAAGAAGCAACGGAAGAAGAGAAAGAAGAAAAAGGAGAAAGAAAACGCCTGTTCCAAAGAGAGCGAGCTCTCCGAGGAGGAGTCAGATTCCTGACTTCTTACGCGTACTCTTGACTTTTTGAGGATTTTATGATATAATTGAGGCAGAAAAAGCAAGACAGTTGCTTTTTCTGCCCTTTTTTTTGTTGCAAGTGATACGGGAATTTTATCATCGTTTTGTGTGCCGCGCAGCGGCGGAAAGGAGATTACTATGGGTATAGAATTTGACCCCACCAACTTGATTGTAATTGCGGCTTGCATCTTTCTTTTTGTTGTGCAGCTGTTGTTGTGTTTTTTGTCACGTCGCGTGTTCGTGCGTCTCATTCCCACCATTCTTGCCATTCTTTGTGCAGGCATTAGCTTTGCCATGGTATTTCTTTCTTCGGGATGGGATGCTATCGGATACTTACTTGTTGCCATTGTCTCGTGTTTTCCGTTGGCAACGTGCATTTTGGCTTGGATCATCTTTTTTGTGGTTTGGATCATCAAAAAGATTACGGGTAATGATTAAGAAAAAGGGTTGCACGTTTTTTGTGCAACCCTTTTTGTAAGATGAAAACCACGCGATATACAGGGGGCGATTTGCGAGAGGGCGTACCGTCGTTCAAACTCGCGCGACAGGCGAGTTTGGCTAAAAAACAAAGTTATTGCGCACTATCGGAGTATATGGTATACTATATGTGAAAGCAGAGCTCGGCTTATTACTCGAAAGTGAGGTGTTAATGTGAACAACATTGGTCAAAGAATCAAACAACTACGCAAAAAGAATGATTTTACACAAGAAAAATTGGCCGATTTACTCGGCGTTACGTATCAATCTGTCTCAAAATGGGAGTGCGGTACCACGATGCCTGATATTGCCATGATTGCTCCGTTAGCGCGCCTGCTTCAGGTCTCTGCGGACGAACTGCTTGGGATAAAATCGGTGGAACAAGATGAGCGAAAAGCTTATTTCGACTCGGAATTTGTGGAGTTCTGGAAGAAAGATGATCACGAAGCGGACTATTTACTTGCAAAACAAGCTGTGAAAGAATATCCGGGAGAATACAAATATTGGCATTGGCTTGATACGGTTGAATACTATATTTCATTTGACCGTCAGAACCATGAAGAGTTTCTTGAAATGATGGATAATTCTATACAACATAATCTTATAGCTTACGAAAATGGCGCAGATGAAAAGTGGAAAAATACTGCTCTCTGGAATATCATCTGTGCATACAAATACAGTAACCGTATTGAAGAGGCAAAAAAATATGCGAATTTATATCCCGAAAGTGATCCTACAAGTCGTGATGATGCTATGGAAATTTGTCTTGATGGAGAGGAGTTGCTGGTGCATCAGCAGGGAATGCTATCAGATGCACTTTCAAAACTTTGCGGCATACTTGGCAAGATGTGGGTATTCGGAGATGCGACAGATCCACGAGTTCGCGCCGGCGTAGAAGCAGAGAAAACAATTATCGAATCCATTATTTCTGATGGTAATGCATTGCGTTTCAACGTATATCTTAGTGGCATCCATGAAAAACTTGCTGATATTGCACTTGCATCCAAAGATTATGATACTGCTGTAAAAGAACTGGGAAATGCACGAAAATATGCAGTTGCAAGTGATGAAGCACAAACATCCGGCAAACAGTATTATACTTGTTTGCTTCTCGATCACTATGATTACGATTATTCGGATTGCAGACCATGTGGGTCAGTTGAAAAGGATTTGTTGGAACAATTAAAAGAAAATAAAAAATACGCTGCTCTTCGCGACCGCGAAGATTTCAAAATCTTGTTGAATTGAAAAATAAAAAGGTTTACAAAAATAATATCACAGTAGTCAAAAGGAACATCCATGCCACCAAAATTATTATAATGGGCAGGATGTTCCTGATTTTTTGTTCTTTTTCGGTAACTCTGCCGCCCCTCTTGACAATTTCACAAAGATATGATATAATAAAAGCAGGGAACGGGCGCAAGCCCGTATTTTACTGTCATCAACCTTTTTGGAGGTAATATATGAATTACGACGTTATCATTATCGGCGCGGGCCCCGGCGGTATCTTTTCCGCTTATGAGCTTTCTA
>JAZQKM010000090.1:0-3413 GCA_045542155.1 Eubacteriales bacterium | reverse complement strand
CATTTTGGGATCCATCAGCACCCAAGGTTGACCGTGTTCTCCCGGACACGTGCAAATATTGGAATACGTAATCTCTTCCGGCTTATAACTTCTCTTTCCAAATTCTCTTGCCATATTCATACCTTCTTTCAAAATTTCTCTTGCACGGAAAAGTCTGGACTTGACCGTGTTTTCGGGGAGTGAGAGATTTAATGCAATTTGGCGAATGCTCTTGTTTTCGATGTAATAGGCGACGACAATGTTGCGATAATCGCTTTTGATGAACGCCAGCTCCCGCCGAAGCAGAGACATCTCTTCTCTGTGTATCATTTCATCAAGGATGTTTTCGCTCTCGTCCTCAATTTCATAGTCACCAATGTCGGAGCCGCTTAACGCTTCTTGGCGGCGGTGCTTTTCGTTAGCCCACCCGGCATAGCAGTTGCGCGCAATTTGCCATACCCACGCAGAAAAGCTTGTTGGAATTGTTCCTTTGTTTAAAGAACCGATGATCTGGAGCGCGATTTCTTGCGTCAAGTCCTCTGCCTCAACTTGATTGCCCGTCTTTTTGAGACAGAAATAGAAGAGTTTTTCCATATAACTCTCGGCAAACTCTTGAATCATCCGTTCGCGCAGCTCGTTCGCTTCTTGCATTTTCTCACCTCCTTCGCTCATATAGTGTGGCATTTTGGAATTTGGTTGCATGGATTTTGAAAAAATTTATTATCTTCAACTTTCTTAGCGGATAGGGTTAGTGGTCCCTAGCCGCTCGCGACAGCAAAAGCGAGGTTTCACCTCGCGCCGACTGTCTGTATATGCACTAACAACTTTATTTTTAGATATATTTTGTGAGAAAGTTCTTGAAGGGGTGTGGGGGAACTTCTTGCAAGAAGTTCCCCCACGTCTCGTTTTCCTTAGTCCTCTACCCTTTCACCCAAGATGTTGCGGTATTTTTGATAGAAGCTTTCAAAATAGCCGCCGTCGAGGGCTTCGCGGATCTTGCGGGTAAGGTTGTTATAGAAATAGAGATTATGTGTAACAGCCAATGTCATACCGACCGTCTCCTTGGCTTTGAGGAGATGGCGAATGTAGGCGCGACTGTAATTTTTGCAAGCGGTGCACTCGCAGCCCGCATCGATTGGGCGATCGTCGAGGGCGTATTTTTCGTTGGTGAGGTTCATTTTGCCGTGCCATGTGAACACGTTGCCGTTGCGCGCGTTGCGGGTGGGCATAACGCAATCAAAGAAGTCCACGCCGTAGTGGATCGCTTCGAGAATGTTGCAAGGCGTGCCAACGCCCATCAGGTAGCGCGGCTTGTCCTTGGGCATGTGCGGCTCAACTGCATCGATAATGCGATACATATCCTCGGTTGCCTCGCCTTCGGCAAGACCGCCAATAGCATACCCTTCGCAGGGAACCTCGGAGATCATCTTCATGTGTTCAATGCGAAGATCCTCATACGTGCCGCCTTGATTGATGCCAAAAAGCATTTGGTTGCGGTTGATGGTATCGGGGAGCGCGTTAAGGCGGTCCATTTCCTCGCGGCAGCGAACCAGCCAACGGTAGGTGCGCTCCATACTCTGCTTGCAGTATTCGTGCGGTGCGGGATTTTCGACGCACTCGTCAAACGCCATAGCAATGGTAGATGCGAGGTTGGATTGAATTTGCATACTTTCCTCGGGCCCCATAAAAATGCGAGCTCCGTCGAGGTGAGAGCGGAATTCTACGCCCTCTTCGGTAATTTTGCGCAGCTTTGCAAGTGAAAAGACTTGAAATCCGCCGCTATCGGTCAGAACAGGACCTTCCCAGTTCATAAACTTGCGCAAACCGCCCATTTGGCGGATAAGTCCGTCACCCGGACGAACGTGCAAGTGATAGGTGTTGGAAAGCTCGACTTGGCAGTCGATTTTACGCAGTTCCATTGTATTGATGCCGCCCTTGATGGCACCGCAAGTGCCAACGTTCATAAAAACGGGCGTTTGAATGTCGCCGTGCACGGTGTGCAGTACACCGCGACGCGCGCGACCGTCGGTTCCCAGAACCTCAAATTTGTTGATTGACATATTGATCCTTTCCGTATGCAAGAGTTCAGCTTGCAACTAAAAATGATTGTTAAAGACGGAGCACACAGTTCAGGTGTACCCGTCTGTGGTTGACTAGATTAGAATGAAAACAACCGGTAAATAGTCCACTGCCCTATAAAGGTCAAAACGAGATAAATGGTGGCTTGTATACTCCAAAAAAGGATTTTTCTTTGATGCCATCGGTCGGCAACCTCAAACAGGTTCAATGCCGAAACAACGCACAATGGCAGTCCTGTAAGGATCCAAACCACATAGTGCGCAATGGGAATGAAAGAATACGCAAACCACAGCAAATAAACAGGAGTTCCTATCAAAAATGATAAACGGTACAAGCGTTTGCGCGTGAGTGTTCCGCTTCTCTCATAGCCCTCAAATTTGGACATCCCAAATTCGCAAATAGCAATGGATGTTGTATACAGTATGACAAACCCGATAAACAGAATAGTTGGTAGAAGCCCGGACACGTTCCTATAAACCGCGAAAAACAGAACACTGAATATAGCAACACAAATGTGATCTCTAATAAAGGGCTTAAAGTGGTCTTTTACAAACCGTCTTTTGCGTTTCATGTCAGAACCCCGTTCTGTCGAACTGCTTATCGAGGGTGTGGTGCGACATTTCAAGAGCAACGGGGCGTCCGTGCGGACAGAATGTGATATCGGGAATGGTCATCAGCTTATCCACAATCCACTTGACATGCTCGTCGGCGTAAGCCCTGCCCGCTTTAATGGCTGCTTTGCAGGCGGCCTGATAGAGCGCTTTTTCAAAAATAATGTCACGTGTCAGCTTTACGCTGCCCGTGTTGTCGAGAATACGACCTGCCATACTACCAAGCATATCGGGCACGGCGGCGCTGTCGACCTCTTCGGGAATGGCATCAACCGATACCGTATTGCGCGCGTAGCGCAAAGAAAATCCGATTTTTTCGAGCTCGTCGTTGTATTGCTTCAGCGCCTCGACCTCACCGCTTGTCATCATCACGTCGATGGGAAGCATCAGCATTTGAGAGACGACCTCAACCTGCGAAAGTCCCGCTTTGAGTTGCTCGAACAGAATACGCTCGTGCGCGGCGTGCTTATCGATGATGAGCATCTTTTCTTCAACCTGAACGATGACGTAGGAGTTGAACACCTCGCCCACAATGCGATAAAACGGCACAACGGGGGCTTCTTGCGGTGCGGCAACGGGTGCGGGAATTTCCGCTTTTTGCACCACGGGTGCGGCTTTTTCTTCTTTTACCTCTTTCTTTTCCTCTACCCTTTGGGGTGTGGGAATAGGCGCGGAAGTCGAGGTGGAAATCGCTTTGGGCTCCTCGACTACGGGAACGCGATTTTCATTCTTTACGACCTCGGG
>JAZQKM010000089.1:0-6722 GCA_045542155.1 Eubacteriales bacterium | reverse complement strand
CCCACGACGGCGGAGACCCGATGAACCCCTAACGCTTCATTTGGACAGACAATCTATTTTGATTTCAGGCTCCCTTTACACAAGGGAGCCTTTTTATTGTAAAACGAAAACCACCAGCAGTGCTGGTGGTTCCAAAAGGCATTAACTTTGCCTAAATTATTTATCCGAGCGAAGCGAGGACCCGAATAGCCTTCTCCTGAGGGAGAATGGGGGAATAGTCACAAGTGACTGTGAATGAGGAGTTAGTTGGGAATCACCACACCTCATCCGTCAGCCGGCAAGCGGCTGCCACCTTCCCCCACTGGGGAAGGCTTTTGTTAGAGCAATGCACATACTGTGGCGGTAGGAGAATTACCGCAAGAGGCGGATAATTCGACGAGCCTATAGGCTCAGCGTGTGAAATGCCCTAAGGGGGCTTGTGCAAGCCACCAGCACGGCTGGTGGTTATGACCTTATTTCAACAGTTCAAACAAAAAGGCGAGCCCGTAAAGCACAACCAAGTGTGCCGGGTAGAAGATGTAGAATACGTATTTCATTTTCGCGCGGCCGCGCTTGCCGCTGTAAAGAGCGAGGAGCGGAACGGCGCAAAGAGAGAACCATTGCAAAAGGCTGAGCGAGTTGACGGGGAAGACGGTGTAATGAATGGCTCTTGCCAACAAAAGGGCGGTAACGCCCACGGTTCTCCATGTGTGGCTCGGCAAAAAGTAAACGGCAACGGGTAACAAAATGCCCCACAAGCCGTAGTCAAGGTCAAAGTCGGTTCCCGCCAAAATTCGGGGCAGAACAAACACGAAAATCGCAACAAAGGCAAGGGCACCGAGGGCGGCAAGACGTCCCCAAAGCTTTTTGGATTTTATCAGACCGTCAATGGCAAAAATGGTGATGATGGCGAGTGAAAAAGTGATGAGAATTCCTTGATAGAGGCTATTCATTGCCACCAAGAACACTGCTTGAAAAAGAACGCCCATCCCCGCAATCATACCGAGATACTTGGCTCGATTTTTGGTGTAGCGGCAACCCTCTGCAATCATATAAGCAAAAATAGGGAAGGCAATTCTGCCCAACACGCGAAAGAGCGCTACGTCGGGAAAGAACAACAGTCCTATGTGGTCGAGCGCCATGCTCACCATGGCAATGATTTTGAGTTGATTGTTTGTCAGTCCGAATTTTGGAGTTTTTGATTTTTTCATAAGAACCCTCTCGTTTGTTTGAGATGCTCTCATTATACCACAAAAGTGGCGAGATTGCAAGAGTGTGGCTTACAAAAGCAAAAAGGACACCCGAGGGTGTCCTTTGTTGTGTTATTCTTGAATTGCTTTCGGTACGTAAATGCGGAAGCCGACAAGGTCGAAAATGGTAACGGCGGCACCGCCTACTTTGGAAACGTTAAAGCCGATGTAGGTATACTTGGTATACAGCTCCTCATCAACAATCATATCCGCGGTGGTAGTGTTAAGGCGGCCTTGGTTGTTGGGGGTGTTCAAGGTTTGCCAACCTTCAAGACGGTATTGATAACCTGACATAACGTTGATAACCGAACCAACAGGCAAGGTTTCTTGGGTAAACAGCATTGTTGCAAAAAATCTTGCCGAGGTGGAGTCTCCCGAAACCAACGTTGAAGCAGAGGATGAGGTTGAGTTGTAGTATGCTTTCAGCGTAGTGCCGAGGGGAAGCAACGTGTAGTCATCGGGATTGAGTCCCAGTTCTACAAGATATGCCTTGTCGTCATCGGTCAATTCATTCATAGAGGGGTCATACTCGGTAAAGGTGGAAGGGGTAATTTCAAATGGATTTTCAATGGCATTGTTTACCGCTTCTTTAATGGCGGGGAGATGCTGTGCAACGTAAGGGTAGTTTTTGGGGACCACCGTCAAATTGGTCAGGTCTGCACCAAACAACTGTTTATACCAAACAAGAGCCGCGGTGTATCTGCCAATATCGAGGGAAAGATGGTAACCGTCACGCGTCAGCGTGTCACCAAGGTAGGATGTGCGCAAATTTTGAATGGCTGTTCCGCTGGGGAGGTAGCCCTCAATATTCCAGTTGCCAACAACCAAAGATTGGACTGTATTTACAATGGCGTTGTACATCGTCATTTGGTTTTTGCCATATTTTGCAAAGTCTCCGTGGCCGGAGGTTCTTTGATATGCCCACGTCATGTGGAAGAAAATTTTCACAAAGGGGTCTACTCTGTTTCTTACGTAATCGATGATGTACTGCATACTGCCGTATGACTCGGGAATACCGCTATATCCACTGACCTGTTGAATGGTGATAACATCCCAATCGGCATAATCAAGACCGTATTGGATGCTTTCTGTAACGGTGTTCCAGCCGTTGCCGGTATTTACGCGGAAGGAGTAATCCTTCGCGCCGCTATCGATGCGCGCCTTGTGACCGTCCATAGAGCACCCGCCGATGTAGAGGTTGCCAAGAATGAAATCGGTGTAGCCTTCGCCAACCAGAATTTCTGCAAGATGCTCCATAGCATCGTCGCTAAAACTGTTGCCGATTGCCAAAATTTTGCGAGGAGCAAAATAGGGATTGGCGGGAGCTTCGGGCTCGGGAGTGGTTCCCTCAGGAACGGTTTCCTCAGGAGTGGTTCCCTCAGGAGTGGTCACCTCAGGGGTGGTTTCCTCAGGAGTAGTTCCCTCGGGGGCCGTTTCTTCGGGAATGATGGGGTGTGTTGGGGCGGGGGTGCAGGATGCCAACAGCATCAATGCTGACAACATAAGTGAAAGAACAGACAAAAGTTTCTTCATAAAAATTCTCCTTATACCAAAATCGCAAAAGGGTATATGATTATTGTATCACAAAGAAGGGTGTTTGTCAATGTCGGCAAAAAGAAAGGGGCTAAATGAAGCAGCCCCTTCAATCATTTATTTTTTGAGTGTATCCTCTTGTCCGCGGTAGACCACGAATTTGCAGAACAAAAACTCAAGAACAAAGTTTGCAAGCATGGTGATTGCCAAAATCAAAAAGTCGTGTGCGCCTGCCGATTCCGCAAGGCTGCCAAGCCACGTGGAAAGGGGCGTAAAGACTGCATAAAAGCCGAGCACCTTTGCCATAGCGATGGGAACGTTTGCCGCCGACTTGAAGGTAAACTTGCGATTGAGTGTAAAGTTCCACACGATGGAGAGGAGCAGTGATATCAGATAGGGGATCCAATAGGTTTTGATAAAGATTTCCAAAAGCGCGAACGAGCCTACTTGAATGAGTCCCGCCGAAATAGAGAACAGGGTGAATTTTACAACCTGCAAAAGCTGTTTTTTCTTATCGTTCATAGTCGTCTCCTCAAATAGCCATTGTATAGCAGCGGCGGCGCTTGTGCTGTTCTTTATCAAAGTATCTCCACATACCGTGCACCGCTTTGTTGGTTTCCAGCATAGGTCCTGTTTCGCAGCACACCACTTTTTTGTCAATGCACTTTTGGGTGAGCGTATCCATCAAAATGGCGGGAACGCCAAACATTTGGTGGCGGGGGTCAACGGCAACAAAGTACATCTCAAGTGTGTCGTTGGGCAGTTTTAAGGCTTTGAGCATATGCACGATGCCGAAGGGGAACATTTTGCCGCCCGCTTTTTTAAATGCCTTTGCAAGAGAGGGAACCATAACACCAAACGCTACAATTCGACCGTCCTTATCCTTTACCGAGCAGATGTAATCAAGATCGACCAAGGGGATATAGTTGTCAATCATATTTTTGATGACCTCGTCGGTGAGCGGAACCGTGCCAAAGAGGACAGCCTCGGCTTCATCGATGACCTTAAAGGCTTCAAAAGCATCGTTATACAAAACCTTTCTGTCGGTGTAGGTAACGGCGGTGTATTTGCCGCTATCCAAGAGACGCCGTGAAAGCTTTTGAATACGCGGATGCACCTCGGCGGGGCAGGAGATCTTATACTCGATCCAGTCGATGGACTTGGAAAGCCCCAAACGCTCCATGTGATCCATATAATAGGGATGGTTGTAGAAGGTGACGGACATATTTAATTGGTCAAAGCCCTCAACAAGCATACCTTGGTGGTCGGTATCGTTAAAGCCCATCGGTCCCATAATTTCGCCAAAGCCGCGCTCGCGTCCCCAAGCGACGACCGCATCGAGGAGCGCTTTGGAGACCTCGTAATCGTTAATAAAGTCAAAGCGCGTGTAACGAATGGTGTTTTGCTTCCATTTTTCGTTATACGCGTGGTTGATAAGCCCTGCAATTCTGCCAACGATTTCGTCGTTCTTATATGCCAAAAACAGACGCGTCTCGCAGAATGCGTAGGAAGGATTTTTCCCTTTTGTAAAGGTATCTATTTCATCTTCCCGCAAAAAGGGAACGAAAAATTCATTGTTACGGTACAGCTTATTGGGGAACTCGACCCAATGTACCAAATCCTTTTTCGTCAGCACTTCTTTAATAGTGATACTCATAAAAACTCCATTCTGCCGCCGCAAGGCGACACAAAATAATGGTGAAATTCCCGTGTCGCTTGCGACAAAATGGGCAGTCCCCATTTTAGGGAATTTTGCGCGTGAAGGAGCTGCATTTAAGGTTTTTGCTTATAAAACCTTCACGCTATTCTCCTGTTCTTTCATTTAGAGTCAAGGGTGCGACGGCTTATTATATCACATTTCTGTGAATTTGTCAACATTTTTCGACACGGAGGGCGTTTTGGTAAATGTTGGATGGTGGAAAAGAAAGGGAAAATAGATGGACAATAGAGCTGGATTTTCAAATCCGCCTACGGATTTGAAATGTCACACGCTTGCCGCCGCCTCGCGAGCGGGCGTCGCTCTGCGCGGTGACAACGCACCAGCATCCCGTGCCTGCGGCGCGGGTCAGGTTCGAGGAGCCACCCCAGCCAACACAAAGGGCCCACCAATGGGTGACCCCTTTGTGTTGGCTGGGGTAGCTGGATTCGAACCAGCGAAAATGCCAGAGTCAAAGTCTGGTGCCTTACCGCTTGGCTATACCCCAATATTTGATTAACCTTTGGTATTATATCACAATTTCTCCTTGATGTCAAGAACTTTTTTTGCATTTTTGAAATCTTTTTCTTTCTTTGCCAAAATCCGCCTATCAAAGTGCTCGATTTTCCCCTCGTTTTGAGCAATTTATGAAGAAATACCAACTTTTTTTGCAGTTTCTCTTGCTATTTCTCTTTAAATAGTGTATCATAATAAGTGATATTTTATTTATGCGAGGTGTCATTTATGAAAAAAACGGTTAAAGATATTATGACAATGATCCGCGAGAACGGCATCAAGATGGTCGACTTTAAGATGGTTGACATCAACGGTCAGTATCGTCACGTTACCATTCCCGCTGAGAACTTTTCCGAAGAAACAATGAAGAGCGGCATCGGCTTTGATGCTTCTAACTATGGCTACGCGGTTGTAGAAAAGAGTGATATGGTCTTCATTCCCGATCCCGACACCGCACTCATCGATCCCTTCTGCTCCATTCCCACACTAACGATGACGGGCGACGCGATGATCATCGACAACCCCGAAAACAGACCTCTGCCGCAATATCCTCGCAACATCGTTAAGGCTGCGGTCAACCACATGAAGGAAAGCGGCGTTGCCGATACGATGCTCATTCTCCCCGAATTTGAATTTTATCTTTTCGATAACGTCGGTTGGGAAGTACAACCCAACAGCATCAGCGCGCAGGTCGATGCACGTCAATCCTATTGGAACAGCGCGGTTGCAGGCGACGGTGTTATCGTTCCCAAGCAAAAGAACTATCACATTGCAAAGCCCTTTGACGTTGCCTACGAGTGCCGCAGCGAGATGTGCATGCACATGACCGATGCAGGCATTGAGATCAACTATCATCACCCCGAGGTGGCGGCTTCCGGTCAGTTTGAGATCGAGCCTCAGCTTGGCGAAATGGTCAAGATGGCAGACGCTACCATGATGATCAAATATATCATCCACAACACCGCGCTCAAATACGGCAAGTCCGCAACCTTTATGCCCAAGCCGATTTATGGCGAGGCGGGCAGCGGTATGCACGTGCATATGCTTCTCTTCAAGGATGGCGAGCCCGTTTTCTCGGATGACAACGGTTATGCACACCTGAGCCGCGAGGCGCATTACTTTATGGGTGGACTTCTCAAGCACATTCATTCTCTGTGCGCGCTCACCAACCCGAGCACCAACTCCTTCAAACGCCTCGTTCCGGGCTTTGAAGCACCCGTAACGGTTGGATATGCAACCTCAAACCGCTCCGCGGTTATCCGTATTCCCGCATACGCAAAGACGCCCAACAAGCGTCGTTTTGAGCTCCGCAACCCCGATGCTACTTGCAATCCTTATTTCTGCTACGCGGCAATTTTGATGGCAGGTCTTGACGGCATCAAGAACAAGATCGATCCTCACGAAAACGGTTGGGGCCCCTACGACTGCAACCTCTTCCACCTGCCCGAAGAGGAAAAGGCAAAGCTGCAAGGGCTCCCCACCACCCTTGATGAAGCTCTCACCGCTCTCGAAGCCGACCACGACTACCTGACAGCAGGCGGTGTGTTCCCCGAAGAGCTTATCCAAAACTTTATCAAAACCAAACGCGAAGAATGCCGCCGTATGGCTGCTATCCCTCACCCCGCCGAGTTTGAGCAATATTATAATTTGTAAGAGGGACGCGGTTTTGGGGGAACTCCTTGCAAGAAGTCCCCCTAAGCCCCCACAAGAACTTTCGCACTAAATTATCAAAATAGAGTTGTTGCTTT
>JAZQKM010000088.1:0-5123 GCA_045542155.1 Eubacteriales bacterium | reverse complement strand
CAGCACTGTAAAGGGCGTAAAGGTAGAGCACATTTCCCTCTTCGTCGCGAATGTACATATTTCCAAATTTGCCATTTGTATTTATAATAGACTCGATCACACCGGTGACATAGTATCTACCCTGAGTGGGGTATCTATTGTGTTTGGAGAGACCAAGTTCGTTAGCCTCGGGAATTGTGAGCGTAGTATCCGGTTCGGGGTCTCCGGTTTCTTTAATACGACCGCAACGGCATACTACACCGTCGATATAATCATGCTCACAAGTGGGGTCTCCACCAGCATTGGGAATACGAGAGTCCAATTGACAATACATATCAAACTCTACCCAATCGCTGTATTTTTTGATGTTACCCGTTACGGTAATTGTATCGCCAATACCAATATACTTTACTCCGTCTCCTCTTAGGTGGAAACAGTAGAAAGAATATCCATCCACCATTATAGTAACGTCAATGTTTTGATAATGCTCAATATAAACATTGTTAACGATGGTCACAATACCGGTAAGAGTATACACGCCATCAAGGCTTTCCTCGTTATTGAGACGCATGGCCGCTTCATAAATTTTTTGAGCTTCAGTCTTAGGAGCAATAGGAGAATCGGGGGTAACGGGAGTGTCGGGAGTAGTATTACTGTCCACAGTTAAATATTTGATATTAGCGGCTAACTCTTTTTTAGTTTTGCTATAATACTCGGGAGTAGAGCATTCAACACTATCAGTCGCAAGGTAAAGTTTTTCGAGCCATTCCTCTATGGTTATACGCTTTCGAGTTCTTTCGCTCATGCCCAAAAGCCCGTTGCTGCCAGAGTCTAAATCCCTATTGAAATAAGTATAAGATTCATACGCGTATTTTGAAGAAACAAGTGTCATAATCAACGACAAGCGCATATCATTTAACGAACCGCTGTCAAACGTCATATCATCGTAATAATTACGAGATGCTTCGTTTGCATTGGAGGCTATTTCATCAAGATAGAAAATATCATAATCTTCCGACAAATCCCCCAGCTCAGGAAGTACGAGTTTAAGAGCATCGCAAACGATTGCAAAAGGGAAAATTTTATCTTTAATAGGTTTTGTGGCTGTTTTAATAAGAAAATCACGCAATGAGGATACAGTCACACTCTTGATGACACCCGCAGTATCCTCGCTATACAATTGTGCCACTTCATTCGCGGCAACACCTGCGGGATTGTGCTTGAAGTCTCCTTCTCCATAAACAACAAACAGCATTTCATGATGGTCATCTACCATTTTACTGGATACGTCAGCATAATTGAGTATTTTAACTATACCGTCGGCTGCCTTAGCTAAATCTCCAAAGTTATCTAAATCATCCGAAAATTCTTTATAATTCTCGAATTTATCGGATCCAACCACATACTTTAATGCTTTTGCTATGTAGTCTAATGTTTTATCTACGCCTTCAATGAAATCGTTGTTTGCATCCATAGCATCGTTAATTACCTTATATGCTTTATCAGTAGGAGTTTCTTCTGCATCAAATGCGGAAAGGTATGTATCGTCCGCAATCAGAATTTTCTCAAACAGTTTTTTATAATCCTTTGTTGCGCCTGTGTCGAATATAATATCAAGACGATCGAATCGCAAATTTATAATACTCTCAATAATGAGGCTCATTGCACCGATAACCTCACCACCGATGATGTCATCTTTATTGAATGTTACCCAATCCAAATCATCATAAGAAACGTGAGAGAGTGCTTCGTATATGGATATGGGGTTTGGGTAAATGTGTAGAATACCATCATCTGTTATCTCAATTTGCGCATCGAGAAAAGGAGCCACCTCGTGTAAAGGGAGATATAAATTTCTGTTGTCGGTATAAGAATCACAAAAAGTAATCGAAACGCCGGACAAATATCCTTTGTGAGGAGTTTGTATTCCTGTTTTACCATAGGATCCGTTCTTGCTAATATGAACCTGTCTTTCAAAGCGTGATGAGGAACCCTGAGAATAAATGTACTCCGAACCCTCAACTCTGCAATCCATCCCACCGCAAACCTCCAATATATCCACGGGAATTAGAATGGTATCATCCTCAGTAACAAATACTTTGACAGTCAAACTTGTACCGCGACAGTCTATTATGATACTGCCTTGGGTATAATCGTTTGTCTCGGCAGCAGACACGAACAGCGTGCCTATGGAGGGGAGCAAAATGACGATTGATAATAAAATTGCAATAATCTTTTTCATTGTGCCGCCTCCTCATTTTTGTTGCTCAACATTTCATCCAGTAATTTCAAAACGCCACCGTAATAGGCATCAAAAAATTCCATAGTTAAAATCGGCTCGTAGCCGTTTTCTGTTGCTCTAAATTCCAAGGCAACCTCTCGCTCGACGAGTTCCGCTTTGCCTATCGCCTCAACAATTGCGCTTCTAAGTTCTTCCTCAGTTGCATATTCATTGTTCTCATCCAATTCTTTAGCCAACGTATACAAATCTGGGGCATGAACAAGAAATGTAACAAGTGAGCCTGTATCTGTCTCGCTGCAAGAAATTACCTTGTATCCACTTCTGCTTTCGGTTGCTACCAAGAGTTCGTCAGGCTCTTCATCGGCAAGAACTGCTGAATTCATAACTGAATCAAGCGCTTCTTTTGCCTGTTCTTCTACCGGTTTTTCATCCTTTGCCTGCAACCACTCTTTGATATGTAGCACTCCGACTATCACAGTAGTGACGACAATTAAAAGAATAACGATGAGTATTAGGATTTTTAGTGGTTTTTTCATCTTTTCCTCCGTAAAATGAAATAAAATAAAAAGTGCGGCAACCGAAGCCACCGCACAAAAAATACGCAGCTCCAATTGTCGCCAAACAAAAACTTTAGCATAACTCACGAGCGTATGCAAAGCAGAGCGTGTGTATTTTTACCGATAAATAAAAATACACACACTTCGTGAGTTTTATTCGTTTTTGTTTGGCTTTTTCAGTATACCACATTTTTGAGCATTTGTAAACCCACTTTCAAAAAATAATTGTAAAACAAAAAAGGGAAGAAAAAAGCTCCCGACAGTGCTTTGAGGTCTGTCGGGAGCTTTTGGTTATTGTTGAATCAAACCCAAAAGATTATCCTTGAGGTGTTCTTGGTCGCCTGAAAGGCTGGAGAGATTTTCGAGGATTTTGCGTAGCTGTTCAAGGTTTGCATCGTCCGCAAAAATTTTGCCTTCCATACGGTAGGCATCGCCGAGCGGAACGCCCTTGAGGTAAGAGAAGAGATTGAAATCCGCAGGAACCGATGCACCGAGACACGCGCGCGTCAGGGCGAGCATTGTCTCCTTGTCGTCCGCAAGAGGCTCTGTTACGTTCCAACATCTATCGCCAAAGGTGGGGAAGGTGAAATAGAGCGCGTGACGGTAGTGCGAGTAGTTGTTGCCTTCCCAAGCGCAGGTTTCGCCACCGAGGATGCGGAAAGAAACGTGCGGAACGTCCGCAGGGTTTGCGCGCAGGTTCCAATCCTTGAGCTTGTTCCACTTCATATAGAGGTCTACGTAGGTGTTTGGGTAATCGGCATTGACGACCTCAAAGCCTGCCTCAACAAATGCCGCCATTGAGCAACCCTCAACGGGACCGCGGTGGGGCATTGCCACGCGCCAAAATTCAATCAGGATATCGCGCGGAATTTCGGGGGCGCCATTCGAAATATCGATTTGGTCGTTCCACATCATCATCTTTTTGCCAAGATCATTGATGATATTATAAACGCGGTTTACAAAGTAATAAAAGCGGGGCAGGAGCGTGTCATATCCCATAGGCAAAAAACGCGCGTTGCATACCTTGCACTGACAGGTGCAGGACGTGATGCGAGGCTCGCGGTCGATGTCGTCCATATAAATTTCGTCGGTTCCCATATGAATATACTCGTAGGGGAAGATCTCCACAAGCTCGGAAAGGATGTTTTTGATGTAGGTGTAGCTTTCCTCGTTGCTAATGCAAATGTTCCAGCCGCTCAGCGGCTTGCCGCCGTTTTCCTCGTCCTCGGAGTGACATTTGAGGTGGTCGAACTTTTTTGTCAGGTTAAAACTGTGCGCAGGCAAATCGATTTCGGGAATAACGTCAATGCCAAACATTCCTGCATAGGAGACGATTTCGCGCAAATCATCTTTGGTGTAGGTCGTACCTGGGGAAAGGGGCAGGTCGGGGTAAATATCCGAAAAATAAGAGAAGCCCTGATGATCGCAAAGGTGCAGGTGGAGCTTGTTATATTTGGATTTTGCCATACCGAGAATGATGGCGCGAACCTCGTCCATCGGGATGACGTGACGTGCAGGGTCGAGCATCACACCGCGGAAGGTGCTGTCGGGATAATCGTTGATGGATGCTCCATCTATTACAAATTGACCGTTCTCAAAGCGGATCGCTTGCGCGAGTGTTGCGGCAGCGTTTACAAGTCCGCGATAGTCCTTTGCCATAATGCTCATTTTTCCGTCTTTGGCATAGAAGGAATAGTACTCGGGGCGATTACCTTGCACCATAGAGGGCATAACTTCAATGGTCAGCGTTGCTTCCTCGCGAGTAGAATTTACAAACTCGCCGTAAGGCATCATTTCGTGCAGAACGGAGAGAAGATTGCGGCTCGGTCTGTCACCGCACCAAACCTTGAGGGGAAAGGAAAGGGTCATCAATTTATTGGAAAGTGTGCGTTCACTTTTTACTCTTGGTAAGAACATAACAGCCTCCTATTTGTTGTCGTTGCGTTTATTATAGCACAGTTTTTTGCGGTGTGCAATATGAATTTTTGGAAACGGATAGCGTTTTTTGAAAAATGCACCCTCTCCGTCAAATGACGCAAGCGCATTTGCCACCTCTCCCGAAGGGAGAGGCTTTCGGAGTATGCAGGTAAAGCTGAGAAAGGCCCTCCTTGGGGAGAGCTCCCACCGAAGGTGGGTGAGAGGGGGTCACGCCCCATTCTTTTTTGTCTCTCTCGGCGAAACGCCCATCATCTGTTTGTATTGACGGAAGAAGGAAGAATAGTCGCTAAACTCATATTTGGCGCAAACGTCGGCGGCGGACATGCCGCCTGCGAGGTCCGCCTGCGCGGCAAAGAGCTTTTTCTGCGTGATGTATTTTTTCAGTCCAATGTGCATTTCTTGCGAAA